>NZ_DASVFL010000167.1:0-5793 GCF_036380075.1 Lentzea sp.
CGCACCGGACGGCAGCACCAGCACGGTCGTGGTGACCGTGTCGTCGGGTGCGCCGAAGTCCTCCGCGGCACCGGAGCGCAAGCAGGCCGCACGGCAGCAGGAACAGCCGAAGCCCGCGTCCCAGCAGCCGCAGGTGACGACCAACCCCGCGGAGCCGACGCAGACGCAGACGCAGAGCAACCCGCCCACGTCGTGGACGGAACCGCCGGCGTCGACCTCGTCGACGACCTCCGCGACGACCGTGCCGCCGACGTCGTCGTCGACGACCTCCGCGTCGCCCGACCCGAAGCCCTAGAGCTCGAAGCGGTAGCCCATGCCGGGCTCCGTGAGCAGGTGCCGGGGCCGGGCGGGCTCCGGTTCCAGCTTGCGCCGCAGCTGCGCCAGGTACACCCGCAGGTAGTGGGTCTCCTTCTCGTAGGCGGGGCCCCACACCTCGCGCAGCAGCTGCTTCTGGGCGACGAGCTTGCCCGCGTTGCGCGCCAGCACCTCCAGCAGTCCCCACTCGGTGGGCGTGAGGTGGACCTCGGTCCCGTCCTTGAGCACCCGCTTGGCCGCGAGGTCGACGGTGAACGACGCGGTCCGCACGGTCGGCTCGTCCTCGGGTCCCGTGACGGCCGAGCGCCGGACGGCGGCCCGCAGGCGGGCGAGCAGCTCGTCCATGCCGAACGGCTTGGTCACGTAGTCGTCCGCGCCCGCGTCCAGGGCGTCGACCTTGTCGGTCGAGTCGGTGCGGGCGGACAGCACGATGATCGGCAGCGTGGTCCATCCGCGCAGGCCCGCGATGACGTCCGTGCCGTCCATGTCCGGCAGGCCCAGGTCGAGGACGACGACGTCCGGTTTGCCGTCGGCCGCGAGCTTCAGGGCCGTGACGCCGTCGTGGGCCGTGAGCACCTCGTAGCCGCGTGCGGAGAGGTTGATCCGCAGCGCGCGCACGATCTGCGGCTCGTCGTCGACCACCAGTACCTTCGTCACGAAGCCCTCTCATCGGCCGGGAGCGAGATCACCACGGTGAGGCCGCCGCCGGGCGTGTCCTCCATGGTGATCGTGCCTCCCATCGCCTCCGTGAAGCCCTTCGCCACGCTCAGACCGAGACCAACGCCACCCGGCGTGCGGTCGCCGAGCCGTTGGAAGGGCGCGAACACCTCGGCCTGGGTGCCCTTGGGCAGCCCGCGGCCGTGGTCGACGACCCGCAGCTCGACGTCGTCGCCGTGGGTGCTCGCCCGCAGCGCGACGGCCCCGGCGTACCGCAGGGCGTTGCCGACGACGTTCGCGATGACGCGTTCGAGCAGTCCGACGTCGGCGCGCACAGGTGGCAGCGACTCGGGGACGTCGACCTCGATGTCGCCTCCGAGGCCGCTCAGCGCCCGTGCGACGGCCTCGTAGAAGCCGACCGCGCGGAACTGCGGTTCGACGGCGCCCGTGGCGAGCCGTGACGAGTCGAGCAGGTTGTCGACCAGGCCGGTGAGGCGGTCCGCCGACTCCTCGACCGCTTCCAGCAGCTCGGCGGTGTCCTCGTCGGACAGCCGCAGCTCCGGGTCCCTGAGCGAGCCCACGGACGCCTTGATCGACGTGAGCGGTGTGCGGAGGTCGTGCCCGACAGCGCTCAGCAGGGCCGTGCGCAGCTCCGTGCGGGACGCCTGCTTCTGCGCTTCGAGCGCCTGGTCGGTCATGCGTTGCTGCCTCAACGCCAGCACCGCCTGCCCCGCGGCCGCTTCCAGCACGCGGCGGTCGTAGGCGGGCAACGACCGTCCCTTCAGCGCGAGGTGCACGTCCGGGGTCACCGCGATGTCCACATCGGCCTCGTCCGGCTCGTCGCACGGGCCCGCACCGACGCACGCGACGCGTTCCCACTCGCCGTCGACGCGTTCCAGCAGCGCGACCGAGGTGAGACCGAAGTTCTCCTTCACCTTCTCCAGCAGCCGTGCGAGCGGGTAGGGGTTCGTCAGCACGGTGCGCGAGTACGACGCGAGGAGTGTCGCTTCGGTGCGAGCGCGCGCTGCCTGCGTGGCGCGGCGTGCGGCGTAGTCGACCACCAACGCCGTGGAGACCCCCACGACGATCATGGCGAAGAACGTGAGCACGTTCTGCTGCGCGTCGATGGTGAACGTGTAGACGGGCTCGGTGAAGAAGAAGTTCAGCAGCAACGCGCTGACCAGCGCCGTCACGATCGCCGGGCCGAGCCCGCCGACGATCGCCACCACCAGCGTGACCAGCAGGTACGCGATGACGTTCGTGGAGAAGTTCAGGCTCTCGCGCATCGACGCGCCGGCCGCTGTGACCAGCGCGGGTCCCGCCACCGCGAGGAACCAGCCCCACGCGAGTCTGCTCGGCTTGAGCGGGCTGCTTGCGAACCGTGCGCGCCAACCGCTGGTCGTCGTCTCGTGCGTGACCATGTGGACGTCGATCGCGCCGGACTCCCGTACGACCGTGGAGCCGATACCGGCCGAGAACACGCGCTCGAACCGTGAACGGCGTGATGTGCCGACTACGAGCTGGGTCGCGTTCACGCCCCGCGAGAACTCGAGCAACGCCGTGGGCACGTCGTCACCCACGACCGTGTGGAACGTGGCACCGACGTCCTCGGTCAGCGTGCGGTACTTCTGCAGTGCGTGCGGGTCGGCGCCCGCGAGCCCGTCGCCCCTGAGCACGTGCACGACGAGAAGGTCGCCACCCGCGCGCGTGGCGATGCGACGCGCGCGACGGATGAGCGTCTCGCTCTCCTTGCCGCCGGTGATGGCGACGACGACTCGTTCGCGCGTCTCCCACGTGTCCGTGATCTGCTGCTCGGCCCGGTAGCGCAGGAGTGCGACGTCGACCTGGTCGGCGACCCACAGCAGGGCGAGCTCGCGCAAAGCCGTGAGATTGCCGACGCGGAAGTAGTTGCCGAGCGCCGCGTCGATCTTGTTCGCGGCGTAGACGTCGCCGTGGGCGAGCCTGCGGCGCAGCGCTTCGGGAGTGAGGTCGACGAGCTGCGTCTGGTCGGCCCGGCGCACGACCTCGTCCGGCACGGTCTCCTGCTGGGCGACGCCGGTGATGCGGTGGACGACGTCGTTCAACGACTCGAGGTGCTGGACGTTGACCGTGGACAGCACGTCGATGCCGGCTTCGAGGAGTTCCTCGACGTCCTGCCACCGTTTCGCATTCCGCGATCCGGGCGCGTTCGTGTGCGCCAGTTCGTCAACCACGGCGACTTCCGGTGCGCGTCTCACCACGGCGTCGACGTCCATCTCCGCGAGTTCCACGCCGCGGTGCGCGGAGTGCCGGCGCGGGACCATTTCCAGGCCTTCGACCAGTTCAGCGGTCTTGGTCCGGCCGTGGGTCTCCACAAATCCCACGACCACGTCCGTGCCGCGTTCCCGCCGCCGATGAGCCTCGCTGAGCATGGCGAACGTCTTTCCGACACCGGGGGCGGCGCCGAGGTAGATGCGGAGCTCACCACGCCGGGGTTTCGCACTCACCGGACCAGTCTGCTCCTGCCCCGGCCTGAGCCCTTCGGGGGCACGGACTACGCCGTTCGGTCAGACGAGTGTGCCTTCCCACAGTTCTGACAGGAGATCTGTCCTGTTGAATCATGCTTCGAAGCGGCGCCCGTTCGAGTGAGCCCAATCGCGCTTTTTACGCCGTTTACCAGCGCATTCAACTGTTCCGGGCGCGCCCTGTGACTCCCCGCGTCACCACAACGGCCGAATGGGTTATCGGCAATTGGCGGATAGCGCGCAGAGCGTGAATGAGGGAAAGTTCCAGGGTTCGTGTCCGAATTCGGACAATCACATGCGCGCGGAGAAACGATGCCCACCACCGTCACCAACCACGAGGCACTTCAACTCGTGGTGGCCGTGCACCGGCTGGTGCGTAGTCTTCGGCAGGCCGCTCCGGCCCGTCGTTTGCAACCCACCCAGTTGTTGGTGCTGTCAGAACTGAGCGCCCACGGGCCGATGCGGATCGGCGAGATCGCGGTGCGCGCGCTGTGTTCGCAGCCGACCGCGACAACCGTCGTGACCAGCCTGGAGTCCACCGGCCTCGTGCGCCGCGAGCCCGACGCCGCAGACGGCAGGGCGACCATCGTCGTGCTCACCGAAGTGGGCCGCGAGACCATCGCGTCACTCGCCCACGGCGAAGCCGAACTATTGAGTGAAAGAATGTCGGAGCTTTCACCGGAAGACAGAGAACACCTGCGCTCGGCCATGCCGGTATTGCGGCACCTGGCCGACCCGCAGGAGAACAAGTAGGAGCGGGACCCCCCGACAAGGTCCCGCTCCGAGCATTTACTTGCTGGGTGACACAGAAGTGGGTGGCGCCGAGCTCGAAGGCGCGCTTCCAGAACTCGACGGTTCCGAACTCGGCTCCGTCGATGACGGAGCGGAGATGCTCGGTGCCACCGTGTGACAAACACCGTTTTCGTAGTCGATCTTCGGACGCGGATAGCGGTTCGCCGGAATCACGGGCTCGGGGTCGCCGCTGCGGCAGCCGTAGTACTGCTGCGGCGCGTTGATGGGCTGCCCGTCCTGGTCGTAGAGCAGCACGTTCGAGAGCAGCTTGCCGTTCTCGTCGTAGGCGTAGATGTTCTCGTACGTCTCGACCATCCGCGTCGGGTACGAGGACCGCTCCGCGTTGTAGCCGAGCTGCCCCGCCGTCACGTCGACGATCGAGACCAGCAGCCCCACCGCCAGCGCGGACGCGGGCAGGCTGAACCACAGCCACCGCCGGTCGGCCTTGGCTCGCGGCCCGGCGAACACCGACAGCACGGCGACACCGGCGATCACCAGGAACCCGAGGATGTCGCGCCCGGCCAGCAGCACGGCGCCCAGCCCGAGCAGCACGGCCCGCACCAGCCACCACGCGGGCTGCAACGACCTGAGGTAGGTGATCGCCCGGTCCGCGGGCGTGCCGGGCTCGGGCGTCAGCCACTTCTGGAGCCGGACCGTCTCCGGCAGCTCCATGACCTCCCGCTGGGCCGGCCCCCGGTCGTTCACCAGCGCCAGGCTCAGCACCAGGATCACCGCGGGCAGCAGCAGGATCGCCGGCTCCTTGAGCGCCGCCGAGCCCGCGAGCAGCGTGATCCCGGTGGCCGCCGCCAGCCCCCAGGCCGCGGCCCTGGGGCGGGTCAGCAGCTGCTTCTTGGTCGTGACCGGCAACCGCTCGGTCCTGGGCGGGTAGCCGGCGGCCTGCCGGAGCTCCCGCGCGTACTGCTCGGGCGACCCGAGCCGCTGCTCGACCGTCTCGCCCTCCCCCAGTTCGGTGGACAGCTCGGCGACGTGCGCCTCGACGTCCTCCATGATCTCCGCGACCTCGTGGGGCGGCAGGTCGTCGAGGGCCGCACGCATCCCAGCCAGGTAGTGCTCGACGCCGAGCGCTTGCGTGTTCATGCCGCGACCTCCTCGAGCAGGCCGTCCAGCGTGCTGGCGAACGACCTCCACGTCTCCCTCGACTCAGCCAGGCGCACCCGCCCGGTCTCGTTGATGCTGTAGTACTTCCGGTGCGGGCCCTCTTCGCTGGGCACCACGTACGACGTCAGCATCCCGGCGTTGTAGAGCCGCCGGAGCGTCCCGTACACCGACGCGTCCCCCACGTCGTTCAATCCCCCGGCGCGCAGTCTGCGCACCACGTCGTACCCGTACCCGTCGTCCTTGCGCAGAACCGCAAGGACGGCCAGGTCGAGCACCCCTTTGAGCAGCTGACTGGTGTCCATGGCCCCTCCGACCGCCTGTTGCGCGGTGGACAGTACTACGCATCGCGCAGTACTGTCCACCGCGCAGGTCCACAGAGGTGGACGTGCGTGACCGGGGGTGCGTT
>NZ_DASVFL010000168.1:0-8489 GCF_036380075.1 Lentzea sp.
TGCCTTCTCCGTTGAAAGAATTCACCGATTGGCTCAACGTACTTGGCCGCGATGGGCCCGAGGATCGCCATCAGCAGCACGTACGCGGTCGCCAGGGCGGCCAGCTCGCCGTCCACCTGACCAGACGCCACGGCCAGACCGGCGATGACGATGGAGAACTCCCCACGCGCCACGAGCGCCACACCGGCGCGCATGCGTCCCATCTTGCCGATGCCCTGCCGCCGCGCCGCCCACCAGCCGGTCACGATCTTCGTGGCGGTCGTGACGACCGCCAGCGCCACCGCGATTCCCAGAACGGGTGGAATCGTGCGCGGGTCGGTGTTGAGGCCGAAGACGACGAAGAACATCGCGGCGAACAGGTCGCGCAGCGGTTCCAGCAGCCGCGTCGCGTTCTCCGCCGTCGATCCGGAGATCGCGATGCCGAGCAGGAACGCGCCGACCGCCGCCGACACCTGCAGCTGCGAGGCGACCCCGGCGACGAGCAACGCCGAGCCGAGCAGCTTCAGCAGGAACACCTCGTGGTCCGGACTGTCCACAATGGCCGAGATGAACCGCCCGTACCGCAACGCCACCACGAGGACCACCGTGATCGCGAGCAGCGAGATGCCGACCGACGTGAGGCCGCCGAGGAAGCTCACCCCCGACAGCACGGCCGTGAGCACCGGCAGGTACACGGCCATCGCCAGGTCCTCGAAGACGAGGACGGACAACACGACCGGCGTCTCGCGGTTGCCCAGCCGGCCCAGGTCGCCGAGGACCTTCGCGACGATGCCGGACGACGAGATGTAGGTGACGCCCGCCATCGCGAGCGCGCCGACGGTGCCCCAGCCCAGCAGCAACGCGGCGATCGCGCCCGGCGCGGCGTTCAGGACCAGGTCGAGCACACCGGCCATCCACGAGCGCTTCAGGCCGGTGGTGAGCTCGGCCGCCGAGTACTCGAGGCCGAGGAGCAAGAGGAGGAGGACGACGCCGATCTCGCTGGCGAGGTGCGTGAACTCGTCGATGCCGTGCAGCGGGACGAACCCGCCCACGCCGAAGCAGAGACCGCCGACGAGGTAGAGAGGGATCGGCGAGATGCCCATCCTCCGAGCGACGCGGCCGAGAAGTCCCAGACCGAAGAACACCGCGCCGAGCTGGATGATGGCGATGGTCGTCTCGTGCACTGTGCTTACCCGCCGTGGAGGATCTCGGCGGCGGCGTCGAGGCCCTCCGCGGTGCCGACGACGACCGCGAGGTCGCCGTTCTCGAACAGGAAGTCCGGGCCGGGCGACGGGTGGGCGTTGCCCGCGCGCACCACGGCGACGATGGACACACTGGTCCTCGTGCGCAGGGCCGTCTCCCCGAGCGTGCGGTTCGCGAACGCCGTGACCGGCAGCTGGCGGGTCGTGATGCCCTCGATGTCGCGGTGCTCCTCGCGCAGGTGGGCGACGAGCTGCGGCGCGCCGAGCAGGCCCGCGAGCGTGTTCGCCTCCTCCGGGGACAGCGGTATCGAGGCGGAGCACGAGTCGGGGTCGTTCGCCTTCGAGACGATGAGCTCGAACTTGCCGTCCCGGTAGGTGATCACGCCGACGCGGCGTCCGGCGCGGATCATGAAGTCCTGGCGCGTGCCGATTCCCGGCAGGGGCGTGATCTCTACGTTCACGCAGATCATGATACGGGGATGTTTCCGCCAGTACGCCCGGTGCGACGCGGCTGGGTGGTGCGCGACCGCGTGCCCGGCCCCGACGTCGACGAGTTCGCCGAACCCGCCCAGGTGGTCGGGGCGCTCGCCAGAGCCCCGCACGGCACGTTGCTGGCCGTGCAGCACCCCCACCGCACCCCGGCCGCCCTCGCCGCCGGCACCGGGCTGCTCGACGCCCTGCCGCACGCCCGCGCCGAGCTGTCCGCGCTGATCAGGCGGTCGTACCGGGAGGTCGCGGACGTCGTCGCGCCCTACCGCGTGGACGGCCCGGACGGCACGGCGTGCGGGCTGCTGTGCCTGGTCGACCCGGACGCGATCTCCCACACCGAGGACGTCTACCCGGACGTCGTCGCCGAACGCGGCCGGGTCCTCGCCTCGCTGGGCATCGCGACCAGCGCGGCGATGCTCGTGCCCGTCACCCCGCACGACGCGCTCACGCCGCTCGTGCTCGGCATGACCGGCGAGCCGGCCGCGTCCGTCGTGGACTCGGGCGGGCGGCGGCACTGGCTGTGGCTGGTCGGCCTGGGAGAGCTCCAGGACGCGTTCCTCGACGCGGCGGGCGCGCACCCGTTGCTCGTCGCGGACGGCAACCACCGGGTCGCGGCGGCGCGGTCGTCCGGCCTGTCCGGGCTGCTGGCGCTCATCACGTCCGGTCCCGGTCTGCGGGTCGGGCCGTTCCACCGCGCCCTCACCGGCACCGGCCTGCGCGCGTCCGACCTGGTGGCGGCCTGGCGCCGGGCCGGGCTCGCGGTGACGTCGCTGCCGCACGTCGTCGACCCGGAACCGGGCGTGGTCGTCGTGCGGTGCCCCGACGAGGTGCTGCGCGTCGAACTGCCCGCCGGGCAGGGGGTCGACCACGCCGTGGTGGAGTCGTTGCTGCTGCACACCGCCTTGGGGCTGGACCCGGAGAGCCCGTTCGTGCGGCCCGTCGTCGACCCATCGGTGGACGCCGAGGCCGTGCTGCTCATCGCGCCGGTGCCGCTGCGGGAGGTGCTGGCCGGCACCAAGATGCCGCGCAAGAGCACCTACTTCACCCCGAAACCGCGCAGCGGGCTGCTGCTCGCCGATCTAACGGCCCAGGTGGCTGGATTCGTTCGGCCCTGGTGAGGACGCGCCCGCGTCGCGAGACTGGGGTCCGTGCGCGCCCTCTTCGTCCTGGAACTTCGCCCCAGGACGGGGAGCCGGGGTGGCGCGGACGTGCCGGTTGTAGCCGTTCCGGTGATCGAGCCGGCGGCCGGGGCTGCCGATGCACTCACCGGAACCAGCGCCCGCTGAACGCGCACCCGACCCGTGAGGCACCCGCGATGGAACGAGAGACGAACCCGCTGGAGGTGCGTCGTCGGGGCGCGTCCCTGGCGCTCGTCGGCGAGGTCGACCTGAACACCAGCGACCTGCTGCGCGCGGAGCTGGAGATGGCCTGCAGGTCCGGCGACGGCCGGGGGGACGTGGTGGTCGACTTCACCGACCTGACGTTCATCGGCTCGAGCGGCCTGCACGTGCTCATCGAGACCGCGGCCGCGCTGCACGAACGGCGGCTCGTGCTGGTCGGCGGGGGATGGGCGGCCTACGTCGTGAACCTGCTCGGCCTCACCGTCACGTACCCCAACATCGTCGTCGGCGACGTCCACTGAGGACGCGCTAGGGTCGGTTCCATGGCGGTGCGAGCGATCAGGGGAGCCACGCAGATCGACGCGGACTCGCGGGACCTGCTGCTGGAGGCCACGGCCGAGCTGGTGCGGGAGGTCATGGCCCGCAACGCCCTGACGACGGACGACCTGATCAGCGTCGTCCTCACCGCGACACCGGACCTCGTGTCGGAGTTCCCCGCCTACGCCGCGCGCCAGGCGGGCCTGTCCGACGTGCCGCTGCTGTCCGCGACCGAGATCGCCGTACCCGGCGCCCTGCCCCGCGTGATCCGCCTGCTGGCGCACGTGGAGACGGACCTGCCCCGCTCGTCGGTGAAGCACGTGTACCTGCGCGGTGCGGCGGCGCTCAGGACCGACCTGAACCACTGAGCGCCGCACACCCTCAGAACTCCTTGCCGGGCAGCCACCCGTTGGGGATGTCCGTGACGCGCCACCGCGGCACCGAGACCCTGACCGCGCGGATCGGCGTGGCCAGGAACGGCGCGGCCTCGGGCACCTTGGCCACGAGGTGCCGGCGCACGGCCTCGTCCTCGGCCCCGTCGACGACCACGGCCGTACCGCGCGCCTGCAGGAACGGCTCCATCGGCGACCCGGTGGACACGACCAGCGCCACCTCGGGGTTCTCCTGGATCGCCTTGAGCGTCCGCCCGCGCTCCTCCAGCACGAGCACGAGCGAGTGCGGCCCGTCCTCGGCGAAGTAGACGCCGCTGACCCACGAGCCGTCCGCACCCGCCGTGGCGAGGAACATCGACTTGTGGGCGGCCAGCGTGCTGTGCAACAACGCCTCGACGGCGTCGTGCTGTTCGATGGTGGTCACTGAAGCCCTCCGTGTGTATCGGTGATGCGCACACCTGATCGGCTCGTGCAGGTCACGGCTGTTGCGGATTCCACCGATCGATACATTCGTCAGCCCTATTGCTCCGTTCGAGGGCTAACGACCACGTTCGCTTCGGCGACGAAGGCGGCGTGACAACGCCTACCGTCGCCGGAATCATCGCGCCTGCGGGGTACGAGCCCGTCGTGCAGGACATCTCCGGGTTCCTGAGGGGTAACGGGTTCGAAGTGCGTACCGGTGCCTCAGATGCAGAGGTGTGTGTCGTGGTGGTGGCACCAGGCCTGGGCGAGATCTGGGCTGATCACCCCGAGGCGACGGGAAAGCACCTGGTTCCGGTGAAGGTCGACGATCTCCGTGACGCCAGCATTCCTGAACAGGTCAGTGCCATCAACTGGGTGTTCTGGCACGCCGAAAACCGCCTTGCTTCGTTGGCGGCGATCCTGGTCGCAGTGTCCACCAACCAGGAAATGTGGCGGATGTTGCGCCAACTGCGTCAGGACGCTCGCAACTGGCACCTGAGCCGTCGGAACTCCGCCTTGCTCCTCACTGAACGCCTACAGGTCTTGGAATACGCGGAAGTGCTCGACGACCTCCGCCAGAGCCTCGGCGGACGAGACGACGTGCACCTGCTCGACGATTTCCTGGCCGTTTCGCGCGTCTCGTGCTTGATAGCTGCCAGGACAAGAAGACGCCGACGGACTGTCGGTGCCGCCGTTCTCGCGGTGGTTGGTCTGATATCCGCCATCCTGATTCCGAACTTGCAGAGCTTGGGACGCAGCAACCGCAATTCTCTTGTCACGTCCGGTGACGGGACGGTTTCGCGTGAGTTTCCGGAGTGGTCGGCGCTATTGTCCGCCGACCTGCTGCTCAACGGCACTGATGAGCAGCGTGACCTCGCCAGAGCGACATTGCGCCAAAGTCTCACCGCCGAGTGGTCACTCGGTGGTCCCTATCTCGGGCCCGGTTACTCGGTCGAGACCGTGTTGCCCCTGACCGGGAATCGGGATGCCGTCGCGTTGTCGAACCACGGTCAGAACGCGGTTTTGTTCGGAACCGACGTGAAGACCGGCGCCTACACCTGGCGGGTTGATCTGCCAGGGGTGTTCACGTTACTCGAGCCGGTCAGAGGTGAGGCCGATTTGGTCGCGGGCGGCGAGGGCGGGCTGCGTGTGGTGAACCTGGGCGATCACTCCGTGCGGCAGGGGCCCGCCACGCCGGTGCCGAAGCGAATGGCTGTGCTGGACGGACGGCATGCGGTGATCGTGGACAAGAACATCCGCATGTACATGGTCGTCCTTGAGCCTGGGGGGCTCGTGCGGGAAATCGGCAAGTACCAGTCCCTGATCGACATGCAGGCCACTGACGACGGCTCGGTCCGGGCGCTCGTGCGTCGTGCGGAAGGCGACTTCGCGCTCGTGGACGGTGAAACGGGGGCGGTGCTCGCCAGCGGCAGCGTGCCGGAGCCGGTAGTCGTGGCAGGTGGAGTCGTACCGGACGAAGTGAGTGCGTACGTCGCAGGTGGGGATCACCAGATCTGGCATCTCACGTCCGGGGCTCCACCGGCACCGACGGGTATCGCGGTGATCGACCGCACCAGCCTGATCCGAGGAGCCCGCGACGGGCGAGTCGTATTCGGTGGTGAGGCCCAGCGGCCACGTGTCGTCGAGTTGCCGTCCGGCAGGGATCTCGGCGTCGTGTGCAGGGAAACACCGAAGGTGTGGGACATCGCGGTCACTCTCGACGGAAATGCGGTCACCTGCACCGGCCCTCATCACAGTTCGATGTGGCGGATGCCCTCCGGAGCGCTCTTGCCTGTTCCGCGAGACATCGACGACAGAGGTCTTCTCGACCTCTTCCGCTCCCGGCAACAGGGCTGCTGGCACGAGTCGCAGCTGCTGAACGTCGACCAAGAGACCCGTGAGGCGTTGAATGCACGTGTGTGCGGCCAGGTGCCTGAACCGGAACGGAAGTGAGTCGTCGTGCACCACATTTTCATCTCCTACAGCCGCATAGATGTCGACTGGGTGACCGATCTGCGGGCCGTCTTGGAGGAACGAGGTATGCGCACCTGGCTGGACCTCCGCGATATCCCCTTGAGCGTGCCGTGGCTCGACGAGGTCACCGAAGCGATCGAGGACGCTGCGGTGTTCATGGTCTGTGATTCCCCGAAATGGCACTTGTCCGGACCGTGCGCAGTCGAGAGCGAGGTGGCCGCCGAACTGGGAAAGCCTCGGGTGACCGTGCCGGTCGGAGGTAGCCGCGTCGACGCGGTCGAACGCGCGATCGGGACGCTGCGCACCGTTCCCGCTGATTCCTACCTTCTGAGGGAGTTGCATGCTCAGGCGCGCACATGGCATGGCGCCGGGCGGCCTTCGCGACTGCTGGCATCGAAAACGCAACGAGCCAGAGCAGCCGCGTGCGCGGCTGCGGCTGGCCCGGTGGAGCGGGCATACCTTGGTGCGAGCGCACGTCGTGCTGCGAGACGCTGGACCACGTTGGCCGTTGGCGTGACGATCACGATGATCGCCGCGTTGTTCGGTGCCCTCCTGTTTCCCGTTCAGGCCAAGGTGGAGAAGCAGAATCTGGACTTGGCGGTCGGGTTTCAGCACATCGTGACTGCGAAAGCGGAGCTCGAAGCCGATCCGTACGCGGGCTTGCGCACGGCCGGTGGCTTGGGCGACACCGAGTCGGCGTTCCAGGCGGAGCTGATCGAGCAGGTGCTGGGCAAGCCTGTACCGGACGACGCGTTCCGCGTCGGCGCGGTGGTGCTCCGGTTCGCGACCAAGCCGATCGGCGACGAGGTGGTGGTCGAGGACCAGCAGCGGCATCTCTGGGCTCGTGCTGCTGGAGCGGTCAACGAGAGAAAGGCCGTGCCACACGATGGAACGGGCGCCCTGGCCCCGATGCCTTATGAGGTCGCATTGGAGGGTGATGTCGTCAGCGTGCGTCGGCGAGGCGCGCTCTACCGCAAGGTGCAGGTGCCGGATGCGACACCGGTGTTCGGATTTTCCCCGGATGGTCGTTGGCTGGCGGTCGGAGGCGGGGCGCTGACATCGGTTGTAGATGTCGAAGCGGGCGTCGTGCGACGGCGAATGGTCGGTGCTCCCGCCGCGGTGAGCGACCTGGCGTGGTCGGCGGACAGCACCCGGCTGTGGGCAGTCGCCGGTATGGAGGTCGTGTCCTGGAGGTGGACGACCGGTCGGCTGTTGGTCAACGAACCGGGGAAGTGGTTCCAGGCCGTTCTCCCGGACGTCGAGGCGAAACGCGCCTGGCTCGTAGAACGGCACGGCGAACTCAGACAGGTGTCTCTCGACGACGGCCGAACTCTTCGGCAGCTGAAGATCGACGAAGACACCGTGATCGCCGCAGGGGGCAACGGCTCGAAAGCTGTGCTGCTCGGCTTGAATGCCAACTGGCTGGTCAGGCTGAGGGACGGTGTTGCGCAGCGTTTCGGGCTTCCCGAGAACTGTGGGCCGCCGGCAGGGGTGTTGTCTCTCAACGCGGATTTCGCTGTCATCCCGTGCGACGGCAAGGATGTGCAGGTCGTGTCGCTGGCGGACGGGTCCGTGAAACGTGCGATCCGTGTGGCCGAACGGGGTGCCAGGGCGGCGACGATCACGGGACGTGGAACCGTCGTCATCGGGGGTACGAACGGCGAGGTGTTCTGGAGTGATAAGGATTCCGATGTATCTCGCGTTCTGCACGTCAACGAGTGCGGAGTGAGCGCGAACGCTGTTCTGGTGTCGCCCGCCGAAGACCGGATCGCCGCGATCGGCAACGGTGCTGCTCAGATCGGGTGCAACCTGATCGGGCGGCCGGTGGACGGCGAATGGGAGTGGAACACCAACATGGTCGGTCCACCCAGTGAGAACCGGTTCGCCTCGATCTCACTCGCGGCGCTGTCCGGTTCGTTCAGCCCATCCGGCCGCGGGTTCGTCATCGGTTACGCGGACGGCTCGCTGGTGATGCAACCAACTGATGCCCTTGCTCCGGCCAGGACTGTTCGCGACGTTCCTGGCGGTGTGCGGTCTACGTTGTTCATCGGAGACACGTTGTACCTGGCGACTCGCGAGGGCGTGCTTCAAGCGATCAGGTGGTGCGACGAGTGCTTGAGCAACGCGAGCATGGCCCGGGAGGCGGCGGCAATCTTCGCGCGAGCTGAGGCGCTCGGGCTGACCTGACCCGTCCCGCCTGCGGTGTGAGCGTCCGCACCAGGCACAATGACCACCGTGGGCGTCTCGGAGGGAGCTGTGGTGGGCCAGGGTCAGTTGCGCGGCGTGGTGGCACTCGACGGACCGTCCGGCACCGGGAAGTCCACCGTCGCGAA
>NZ_DASVFL010000169.1:0-5711 GCF_036380075.1 Lentzea sp.
CATCGTGCCGACGCCGGCCGGTCGCCCGTTCACGCAAGCGGTTGCGCATGAGTACGCGGACGAGTCGCACCTCGTGTTCGCGTGCGGTCGCTACGAGGGCATTGACCAGCGTGTTGTCGATGACGCTCGTCGGCGCGTGCGTGTCGATGAGGTGTCCATCGGCGACTACGTGCTCGTTGGTGGCGAGGTTGCGGTGCTCGCGATCGTGGAAGCGGTCGCACGGCTGCTGCCCGGCGTGCTCGGCAACCCGAAGTCGCACGCCGAGGACTCGTTCCAGGACGGCCTGCTGGAAGGCCCCAGCTACACGCGGCCGGAGGTGTGGCGCGAGCTCGCCGTGCCGGACGTGCTGCGGTCTGGCAACCACAAGCTGATCAACAGGTGGCGGCGTGACCAGTCGCTCGCCCGGACCTTCGAACGGCGCCCCGACCTGCTGGAATCGTTGCCGGACGACGCGTTCGACAAGCACGACAGAGCGTTGCTCGCCCGCCTGCGCGAAGACGGCGAGTAGCCCGATTTCGTTCCGGAGTGCCTGGTCTGGCACACTGGAACAGTTGCCGCAGCCGGTCGTCGCACCGGCGTGCGCTCCAAGCCGACCCCCATCATGTCGTGCACAGCCATGGAACATGCTCTGGGGAGTTCAAGACACACGTGAGGACCACCGATGAACATCCTGGACGCACTTGACGCCCAGTCGCTGCGCTCCGACGTCCCGGCCTTCCGCGCCGGTGACACGCTGAAGGTTCACGTCCGCGTCATCGAGGGCTCGCGCGAGCGCGTCCAGGTGTTCCAGGGCGTCGTGATCCGCCGCCAGGGCGGCGGCATCCGCGAGACCTTCACCGTCCGCAAGGTCTCCTTCGGCGTCGGCGTCGAGCGCACCTTCCCGGTGCACTCCCCGAACATCTCCGAGATCGAGGTCGTCACCCGCGGTGACGTGCGTCGCGCGAAGCTGTACTACCTGCGCGAGCTGCGCGGCAAGGCCGCCAAGATCAAGGAGAAGCGCGAGGCCCGTCCGGTCTCCTGACCGGTGGCTTCGAGCCTGGAAGAACCCGAGGACGCCTCCGCACCGGACGAACCGGAGCGGGGGCGTACCTCTGTCTGGAGAGACGTCCTCTACGTCGTCGTGGCGGCCGTCGTGCTGACGGTGCTGATCCAGGCGTTCGTGGCGCGGGTCTACGTGATCCCCTCGGCGTCGATGGAACGCACGCTGCACGGCTGCACCGGCTGCGAGAACGACAGGGTGCTCGTCGACAAGGTCGTCTACCGCTTCGGCGACGTCGCGCCGGGCGAGGTGGTCGTCTTCCGCGGCCCCGACGCGTGGACGAACAACGACTTCCGCGCCGCGCCGTCGGCGAACCCCGTCGCGCGTTTCGCGCAGAACATCGGTTCGCTGCTGGGCATCGCGCCCGCGAACGAACGCGACTTCGTCAAGCGCGTCATCGCGCTTCCCGGCCAGACCGTGATGTGCTGCGACCAGCAGCACCGCGTCGTCGTGGACGGCAGGCCGCTCGATGAGCCCTATGTGTACTGGCAGCCCGGCACGTCTCCGGCGGACCACCAGCCGTTCGACCCGGTGCGAGTACCGGATGGACGGTTGTTCGTGATGGGGGACAACCGGATGAACTCCACCGACTCGCGCAAACAGGGCGGCGGGGGCGTAGCGGGCACCGTTCCGCTCGAGAACGTCATCGGCAAAGCCCGGTACGTCGTGTTCCCGAAAGATCGGTGGAGTGTTGTGTCGGATCACAACCCGCAGCCCCTAGGCTGATCTCGTGGTTGACGCCGATCCAGAGCACACGCCGTCCAGCGACGAGCCCGGTCCGGACGCTTCGGGTGAAACTTCGAAGAAGAAGAAAAAGGGCAATTTCTGGAAAGAGCTGCCCGTCCTCGT
The DNA here is from genome assembly GCF_036380075.1 of Lentzea sp. Classification (NCBI taxonomy): domain Bacteria; kingdom Bacillati; phylum Actinomycetota; class Actinomycetes; order Pseudonocardiales; family Pseudonocardiaceae; genus Lentzea; species Lentzea sp. Next base: position 1,889 of record NZ_DASVFL010000169.1, read on the forward strand.
GCTGGTCGCGTTCGGTCTCGCGATCCTCATCCAGGTCTTCCTCGGCCGCGTCTACATGATCCCGTCGGAGTCGATGGAGACGACGCTGCACGGGTGCTCCGACTGCTACGGCGACCGCGTGCTCGTCGACAAGGTCACCTACCGCTTCACCGAGCCGTCGCCCGGCGACGTGATCGTGTTCCGCGGGCCGCCGTCGTGGCAGAACGACTTCGTCTCCGACGAGCCGGGCAACCCGGTCTCCGAGGGGCTGTCGTGGCTCGGGTCGCTGATCGGCCTGCCGTCGGCGAACGAGGAGGACTTCGTCAAGCGGGTGATCGCCGTCGGCGGGCAGACCGTGAAGTGCTGCGACGAGCAGAACCGCGTGACGGTGGACGGCAAACCGCTGGACGAGCCGTACAAGCACTTCGACGACGGCGTGCCGGCGGAGCAGGAGTCGTTCGAGGAGCTCAAGATCCCGGACGGCATGCTGTTCGTGCTCGGCGACAACCGCAACCACTCGTGCGACTCGCGCTGCCAGGGCCAGGGCGGGCTCAACGGGCTCGTGCCGGTCGGTGACGTGATCGGCAAGGCGCGCGTGATCGTGCTGCCCCCGTCCAGGTGGGGCGGGGTGACGGACCACGACCCGCAGACCGTGTCGATGGGTGCGCCGGGATGGCAGGAGAACGTCCCGATGGGCCTCGGTATCGTCGCGGCGTGGCCGCTTCTGCTGCTCGGACGTCGAGTGCGAGACCGATTCCGCCGATGACCATGCTCTTACCGCCCCGCGCGGTGGTGCGGGGGTCGTCGGGGAACTGGGCGCTGCAGAGCACGCTGGAGCGCAGGGGGCTGGGGCCCGTCGCCGGCGTCGACGAGGCGGGCCGCGGTCCGTGCGCGGGACCGCTGGTGATCGCGGCGTGCGTCCTCCGGCCGGGTGACGCGGCGCGGTTCGAGGGCTTGAACGACTCGAAGCTGATGACGGCGTCGGCGCGCGACAGGATGTACGACCTGGTGCTCAAGCGCGCGGTCGACCACTCGGTGATCGTCGTGCCGCCGGCCGACATCGACTGGCTGGGCATCCACGTGATGAACATCGAGGGCATGCGGCGCGCGGTGGCGCAGATGTCGACGCACCCCGGTTACGTGCTGACCGACGGTTTCAAGGTGCCGGGCATGCCCGCGCCGAACGTGGCGGTGCTCAAGGGCGACCAGGCCGCTGCGTGCGTGGCGGCGGCATCGGTGCTGGCCAAGGTCACGCGCGACCGGATCATGGCCGACCTGCACGAGCGCCACCCCCAGTACGGGTTCAACGTGCACAAGGGGTACTGCACGCCCGACCACACGGCCGCGTTGCTGGAACACGGGCCGTGTGCGGAGCATCGGTGGTCGTATGTAAATGTGGCAGCGGCGGCTGCCAAGCACGGTCTCGCCGCGCCGCACAGGGTGGCGCGCGCCACGACGGCGACGGCCGTGGTCCAGAATGAGGCAACCCCGGCTGACGCCGGGGAGCTCGCGACGAGGGAGGGCGCGGAGCAGATGATGACCCGCGCGGAGGCGTAATGAGTGCAGAGGATCTCGAGAAGTACGAGACCGAGATGGAGTTGTCGCTGTACAAGGAGTACCGCGACATAGTCAGCCAGTTCTCGTTCGTCGTGGAGACCGAACGTCGTTTCTACCTGGCCAACTCGGTGGACGTGCAGGTGCGCAACGCCGACGGCGAGGTGTACTTCGAGGTGCGCATGTCGGACGCGTGGGTGTGGGACATGTACCGCCCCGCGAGGTTCGTCAAGAACGTTCGCGTCATCACGTTCAAGGACGTGAACGTGGAGGAGCTGGACAAGCCGGATCTCCGCTTGCCGGAGAGCGGGCCGTTCCCGAGCTGAGCCGGCCCACTAGCACACCCCACCGACAACTCCACGGTTCCAAGATCGACAACGGCTGAGTTGTCCACAGCCGCCGAGTTGTCCACAGATCGGCCTCGGCCCGGCCACCCACCCCGCCCCACCCTGCAAGGTCGTACCCAACGACCCGCAGGGAGGCGAGGGCAGTGGTGGCACAGGCACCGGTCGAGACCAGGCAGCAGGAGCTGGGGCGCCAGGGCGAGGAGCTGGCGTGCAGGTACCTGGAGGGGCAGGGCCTGGCGGTCCTGTCGCGCAACTGGACGTGCCGCGACGGTGAGCTCGACGTCGTGGCGGTGGAGGGCGACCGGCTGGTCGTCTGCGAGGTCAAGACGCGGTCCGGTCCCGCCTGGGGCCGTCCGGACGAGGCCGTGGACGCGGACAAGCTGTCCCGTCTGCGCCGCACGGCGCTGAGGTGGCTGGCCGCGCACGGCGTCGGCTGGTGCAACGTCCGCGTCGACCTCATCTCGATCACGTGGCCGCCGGGCGGCGAAGCGCGTCTGCAACACCTGCGGGGAGCCTGAGATGGCTCTGGCGCAGGCGTGGTCCGTCGCCCTCTACGGCGTCGACGGGCTGGCGGTCGAGATCGAGGCCGACGTGGGCGTGGGCCAGCCCCGCACCCACCTCCTCGGGCTGCCCGACGCCTCCTTGCACGAGTCGAAGGAGCGCGTGAAGGCCGCTGTCCGCAACAGCGAGGAGGAGTGGCCGAAGCAGCGCATCGTGCTGGGGCTGTCGCCGGCCAACCTGCCCAAGGGCGGCAGCAGCTACGACCTCGCGATCGCCTGCGCCACCCTCGCCGCCGCGGGCTCGGTCCCGCTCGAACGCCTCACCACCACGGTCCTCGTGGGCGAACTGGCCCTCGACGGCCGCATCAGGGCGGTCCGCGGCGTCCTGCCGTCCCTGCTGGCGGCGAGGCGAGCCGGTCTCGTCGCGGCGGTGGTCCCGGTGGACTCGCTGCCCGAGGCCTCCCTGGTGGACGGCATCGAGATCCACGGCGCGCACACCCTCTCCGACGTGCTGGCCTGGCTCCGCGGCGAGCCGGCACCGCTCCTGTCACCTCCGCAGGCCGACGACCCGCCGCCGCAACCGGTGCCGGACCTGGCCGACGTGGTGGGCCAGCCCGAGGCGCGCTGGGCGCTGGAGGTGGCCGCGGCGGGCGCCCACCACCTACTGCTGACGGGCCCGCCCGGCACGGGCAAGACGATGCTCGCCGAACGCCTCCCCGGCCTGCTCCCGCCACTGACGCGCCAGGAGGCGCTAGCCGTCACCGCCGTGCACTCGGTGGCGGGCGTCCTGTCGTCCGACTACCCGCTGGTCGCCACGCCGCCGTTCGTCAATGTGCACCACACGACGTCGATAGCAGCCCTGATCGGCGGCGGCAGCGGCATGGCGAAGCCGGGCGCCGCCTCCCTGGCCCACCGCGGCGTCCTGTTCCTCGACGAGGCCTGCGAGTTCGGCCAGAAGACGATCGACACCCTCCGCACGGCCCTGGAAGAGGGCGAGGTCCGCATCCCGCGCCGCGACGGCATAGCCCGTTACCCGGCCCGCTTCCAGCTGATCCTGGCCACCAACCCGTGCCCCTGCGCCCCGCCGAAAGAGGTCGACTGCATCTGCACGGCGACAGTCCGCCGCCGCTACCAGTCCCGCCTCTCCGGCCCGCTGCTCGACCGCGTGGACCTCCGGGTCCACATGCGAGCCACCACGGCCATGTCCAACGCCGACGCCGCCCCACCGGAACCGACGGCCGTGGTCCGCGAACGGGTCCTGAAGGCCCGCTCCCGAGCCGCGACCCGCTGGCAGGCCCACGGCCACACCTGGCCCACCAACGCCCAGGTCCCCGGCCCGGCCCTGCGCCGCGAGTTCGCCCTGCCCCGCCCCACCACGGCCCTGCTCGACCGGGCCCTGGCCACCGGCGCCCTGACGGGCAGAGGAGCCGACCGCTGCCTGCG
>NZ_DASVFL010000170.1:0-52051 GCF_036380075.1 Lentzea sp.
TCGAATGGAGCAGCGAATAACCCGGCGTAACGGCCGTCGGACAGCCACTCCACGTAATCGAAACCGGCTCGTTCCGCCGATTCAGTGATTTCGTGACGAGTATTTTTCCGATGCCGTTCCTTGTCCACGACGCGGCACCGCGGCCGTCAGATCAGCTCCTCGACCCCCACCGAGGTCCGCAGCTTCGCCAGGGCGCGGTGCTGGGCCACCCGCACGGCACCCGGCGTCGAGCCGGTCGCCTCCGCCGTCTCCTCGGCCGTCAGCCCGGCGACGACCCGCAGCAGCAGGATCTCGCGCTGCTTGTCCGGCAGCACCCGCAGCAGCTGCCCCAGCCGCACCGAGAGGGAGCCGAGCAGGGCGCTCTCCTCGGGGTCGATGGCCAGCGACGGGCCGTCCGGCACCTCGGCGACCGGTTCGGACCGGTTGCGCGCCGACACCCGGTGGGCGTCCGCCACCTTGTGCGCGGCGATGCCGTAGACGAACGCGAGGAACGGTCTGCCCTGCTCGCGGTAGGTCGGCAACGCGGTCAGCACCGCCAGACAGACCTCCTGCGCCACGTCGTCCGCGGACGCGTACGCGCGTTCATGACGGCCAACGCGCGCACGGCAGTACCGCGCCACGAGCGGACGCACGGACGCCAGCAGCCGTTCCACGGCATGCCGGTCACCCGCGACGGCCTCGTTGACCAGGGAGGCCAGCAGGTCGGAACTTTCCATCTCGTCGGTTTCCCTCTTCGGCAGCGGAAACATCATCATTCGCCACCGAGTCGTCCGGGACCACCACTCGAGAAGGGGAATCTCGAATGTGAACGCTGTCAGGCGGTACGGCGGGCCAGCACGTGCAGGCGGGCGGCGACGTCGCGCAGCGGTGACCGCGTGGCGGCAGCCAGCTCCAGTTCGGCGAGCGCCTCCGCGGCACCGGGGTTGGCGTCGAGCACCACACCGGGCACCAGGTCAGAAACTACGCCGTGACCTTGCAGGATCTCGACAGCCAGACCGGATTCGAGGACGAGTTTCTCGAGACCCGCGACGTCGAACCGGCGCTGCAACGGGTCGCGCGTGCCCGCCAGCTGACCCGCGTCGTCGTCGAGGAGCCTGCGCGCGTCGACGATCCGGCCCGCGATCGCGCGGTGCAGGATCGCGGCGAACCGGTTCGCGACCAGCACCGACACCGCGCCGCCGGGCGTCGCGGCCGCGGCCAGCGCGGACAGCGCGGCCGGTGCGTCGTCCACCACTTCGAGCAGGCCGTGGGCCAGCACCAGGTCGGCCTCGCCCGCGTGCGCGCCCAGCGAGTCCGTGTCGCCCTGGACCGCGTCGATCGTCACGCCGGCCTCACGCGCACGGGTGTGCAGCGTGGCCAGTGCGTTCGGTGAGGGGTCCACGACCGTGACGGCGCATCCGGCCGCCGCGAGGGGCACCGCCCAGACGCCACTGCCCCCGCCGACGTCGAGCACGCGAGGCGGTTCGCCGCCTCTGCGCTCCCGCGCGGCGGCCAGTTCGGCGTCGAGCACCCGTTGTACGGCGTCCGGTCGCATGGCTTACAGAGTAGGAGACCCTAGAGTAGGTCTGTGCATACGGTGTCCGTGCTCAGCCTCAAGGGAGGCGTCGGCAAGACGACGGTGGTGCTCGGCCTCGCCTCGGCCGCCCTCCGTCGCGGCGTCCGCACGCTGGTGATCGATCTCGATCCGCAGTGCAACGCCACGTCGACGCTGGAACCCGAGGAGTCCAAGGCGAGCATCTACGACGTCCTGCAGGACCCGTCGGAGGAGAACCTGGAACAGGCGATCCGTCCGAGCAGGTGGGGTGACGGCATCGACGTGCTGTCCGGGTCCGAGGACGCCGAGCTGCTCAACCACCCGGATCCGAACGAGTCGCGGCTGCACCGCCTGAAAGACGCGTTGCGCACGCTGCGCGACATGTACGACGAGTTCCCCTACCAGCTCGTCCTGCTCGACTGCCCGCCGTCGCTGGGCCAGCTGACCCGGTCCGCGCTGGTGGCGGCGGACCGCGCGCTGCTGGTCACCGAGCCGACGATGTTCGCGGTGGCGGGCGTGCAGCGCGCGTTCGAGGCGGTGCAGAACGAGCGCGAGGCCAACAACGCCGACCTCCAGCCGCTGGGCGTCGTGGTGAACCGGGTGCGGCCGCGGTCGCACGAGCACCAGTTCCGCATCGAGGAGCTGCGCGACATCTTCGGCCCGCTGGTGATGCCGGTGGCGCTGCCGGACCGGCTCGCCGTGCAGCAGGCCCAGGGCGCGTGCATGCCGATCCACGAGTGGGGCACGCCGGGCGCGCGCGAGGTGGCGCTGGCGTTCAACCTGCTGCTCGCGCGCATCCAGCGGATCTCCCGCAGCCGGCGCCGCGCCGTGCACCGCGACTTCGACGACGACGAGATCCAGGAAGCGGTGGATGCCTGAGGGCGACACCGTCTTCCTGGCGGGCAGGCGCATGCACGACGCCCTCGCCGGGAAGACGCTGCTGAAGGGCGAGCTGCGCCACCCCAGGCTGGCCGAGATCGACCTCGCCGGCTTGGACGTGCTCGGCGTGCGCACGTACGGCAAGCACATGTTCACGCACTTCTCCGACGGCACCAGCCTGCGCAGCCACTTCCGGATGGACGGCTCGTGGCACCTCTACCGGCCCGGTGAGCGGTGGCGCCGGCCCGCGCACCAGGCCCGCGCGGTGTTCGAGGTGGACGACCGGCAGGCCATCGGGTTCGCGCTGCACGACATGGAGATCGTGCCGACCGCCCGCGAAGACGAGCTCATCTCGCATCTCGGTCCTGATCTTCTCGCCGAGGACTTCGACGCCGCTGAGGCCGTTCGGCGGTTGACCGCCGATCCTTCCCGGCCCATCGGGATCGCATTGTTGGACCAGCGCGTCATGGCCGGTGTCGGCAATCTCTACCGCGCGGAGGTTTGTTTCCTGTTGCGCGTTCTGCCGACTGCGCCGGTGTCGTCCGTGGACGCCGGTCGCGCGGTCGCGCTGTCCCGAAAGCTGTTGCAGGCCAACCAGTGGCGGCCCGAGCAGTCGACGACGGGCGACCTGCGCATCCAGCACTACGTATTCGAGCGCACCGGCAGAGCGTGTTTGCGATGCCGCACAAGAGTCCGATCGGACGAGATCGAAGGCAGATTCGTGTACTTCTGCCCAAAATGCCAATCCGGTTGAACCGAGACGCTGCTGCGGCCGTGTCCTTCGATATGGCGGTAAATCTGGATGCGCTGCGCCCGGGCTTCACCGACGACCCGTACTCGGTGTTGAAGAGCCTGCGCGAGTCAGGTCCCGTGCACCGGGTCGAGACCCTCGGTGTGCCGATGTGGCTCGTGACCCGGTACCCCGACGTGCGCGCGGCACTGGACAACCCGCTGCTGTCCTCGCACGGCTCCGCGCTCGCCGAACCCCTCCGCGGCCACCCGCACTTCGCGTCGTGGTGGTTCGGCGACCTGTCGGACCACATGATGAACAGCGACGCCCCCGACCACACGCGGCTGCGGCGCGCGGTGTCGAGCGTGCTCACGCCGCGCCGCATCGCCGCCCTGCGCCCGCGGGTCGAGCAGCTCGCCGCCTCGCTGGCCGACGGGTTCGCGGACTCCGGCGGCTGCGACCTGATCGCGGACTTCGCGGCCCCGCTGCCGATCACCGTGATCATGGAGCTGCTCGGCGTCCCCGCGGTCGACCAGGAGAACTTCCGCTACTGGGCCGACGTCGTCACGGGCCTGGCCGACGGTGACGCCGCCTCGGCGCGGGAGGAGACCTCCGGCTACCTGCGCGACCTCGTGGCGCACAAGCGGACGTCCGGCGACGACGACCTGATCGGCGGCCTGGCCCGCGCGACCGGTGAGACGGCGCTGACCGACGACGAGCTGGCGTCGCTGTCGTTCCTGCTGCTCGTCGCGGGCTACACGACCGCCGTCGACCTGGTCGGCAACGGCACGCTCGCGCTGCTGCGCAACCCGGAGCAGCTCGAACTGCTGCAGCGCTCGTCGTCGCTGCTGCCGGGCGCGATCGAGGAGTTCCTGCGGTTCGACGGACCGACCTCGCACGTGCTGCGGTTCGCCGCGCAGCCGCTGACGATCGGCGGTGTGCAGATCCCCGCCGGTGACGTGGTGCTGCTGTCGCTGGCCTCCGCCGAGCACGACGACGCGCGCTACCCGCGGGCCGACCAGCTCAACATCGAGCGGGCGGACCGGCAGCACCTCGCGTTCGGGCACGGCATGCACTTCTGCCTCGGCGCTCCGCTGGCCCGGCTGGAGGGCGACGTGGCGTTCCGGACGCTGCTGGAGCGGTGCGCCGGGCTCGCGCTCGACCCCTCGCAGCCGCTGGGCTGGCGGGTGTCGCTGGGCAGCCGCGGGTTGCGGGCGTTGCCGGTGACGTTCCGGACCAAGCTCAGGATGCCGTTGGACGAGCAGGCGACCATCAAGGTGCCCAAGCCCATGTAATGACGCCCTGAACTGGCGTTATAGGGTGGGCGCGTGGTCTACAAGCAGGTGGTTCGCAGGGCGTTGTTCGGAATGCACGGCGGCGACGCGGAGCGGGTCCACGAGACCACGCTCGCCGTCATGGCCCGGCTGAGCCCGCTGGCGCGGTTCGCCCGCGGCCAGGACAACCCGCGCACGGTCTTCGGCGTCCGCTTCCCCAACCCCGTCGGGCTCGCGGCCGGCCTGGACAAGGACGGGCGCGCGCTGCCGGCGTGGGCCGCGCTCGGGTTCGGGTTCGTCGAGGTCGGCACGGTCACCTGGCACGCCCAGCCCGGCAACCCGAAGCCGCGGCTGTTCCGGCTGCGCGAGGACGAGGCGATCATCAACCGGATGGGCTTCAACAACGCCGGTGCGCAAGCGCTTGCCGCCAAGCTGGACCGGACGCCGTTGAAGGCCCCGCTGGGCATCAGCCTCGGCAAGTCGAAGATCACGCCGGTCGAGGACGCCGTCCAGGACTACCTGAACTCGCTGAACGCCCTGAAGGACCACGGCGACTACTACGCGATCAACGTCAGCTCCCCCAACACCCCCGGCCTGCGCAGCCTGCAGGACAAGGGCGCGCTGACCGAGCTCGTCCAGGCGCTGACGCGGGCCACGACCAAGCCGATGCTGGTCAAGATCGCGCCGGACCTCACCGACGACGCCATCGCCGAGGTCATCGGGGTGTGCGTCGACAACGGCGTCAAGGGCCTCATCGCCACGAACACCACCCTCAGCCGCGAGGGCCTGAAGGGCGCCCATCGGGACGAGACCGGCGGTCTGAGCGGCAGGCCGCTGACTCAGCGCGCGAACGACGTGGTCCGCTTCATCACCAAGAACAGCGACCTGCCCGTCATCGGCGTCGGCGGCATCGCGACCGCCGACGACGCCAAGCGCATGATCGACGCGGGCGCGAGCCTCGTGCAGATCTACACCGGGTTCATCTACGAGGGACCGGGGCTGGTCTCGCGGATCAACCGGGCACTGAGGTGAGCGTGCGCTCGACGTGCTCCCAGCGGCCGACGGGCCGATAGCCGCGCAGCACCGTGAACAACGACCGAAGCACCGCCACGAAGTCCACGAACACGATCACCATCAGCAGCGGGTACGCCAACGGCGCCAAGGCCAGCAACGGCGCCTTGGCGCGCCACGACTCGGTGAGATCGCCGACGATCGTGAACACCGCCACACCCGTGTAGACCGAGCACAGCAGCACGATGCCGGTGAACCAGCCCGTCCGGAACGTCGCGCTGATGACGACGTAGATGAAGAGCGGTTCGAACAGCACCAGCACCTCCCCCGCCGCCGTGTACGGCAGGTGCACCCACGAGAGCAGACGCGAGCACGTCGAGCCGAAGAACAGCGAACGGTGCTTGTAGAACGCCTGCAGCCGGCCGAACTTCCACCGGAACCGCTGCCGCAGCAGGCCCTTGAACGACGGCACCGCCTGCGTGTAGGCGATGGCGTCGGCCGCGAAGATGATCCGCCAGTCGAAGTTGCCGCGCTGGGAGAGGATCTTCATCGAGAAGTCGATGTCCTCGGTCATCGTGTCGGTGTCGAAGTAGCCGCACGCCCGCACGATCGACGTGCGGAACATGGACCCGACACCGCCGATGACGTACTCGCAGTTGAACACCGTGTAGCCCTGCTTGAGGCGGTGCACCACCGCGTACTCCAGGCGCTGCACCCACCCCAGCACGCCGCGCTGCCCGGCGACCTTCACGTTGGCCGCCGCGGCGAGCACCACCGGGTCCGCGAAGTGCGCGACCATCTTCGCGACGGCCGTGCGAGACAACGTCGAGTCGGCGTCCAGCACCATCACGAGCCCGTCGCCGACGAGCCGCATGCCGGTGTTGATCGCCGCCGCCTTGCCCGCGTTCTCCTGCGAGACCACGTGGACGCGGTCACCGAACCCGGCCAGCGCTTCGAGAGTTCCGTCGGTCGAACCGTCGTCGACCACGACCACGGAGACGTCCGGATAGGAGCTGTCCACAACGGACTGCACCGCGCGGGCCACGCACAGTTCCTCGTTGTAGGCCGGGATGACGACCCACACCGGCGGCTCGTACGGCAGCGGACTGGACCTGTGCAACGAGAGGTCGTAGACATCAGCCGCCACGAGGACGACGCACACGCGCACGATGCCGATCATGGCGAGCGGCACCATCAACCACACCAGGGTCGTCATCGGCGGTGACGCAGCAACCGGATGCGGGACGCGACCAGGCTGCCCGTGATGACAGCGCAGGCGAAGAAGAGCACCACGTAGTACGCGGCGACCATGACGAGACTCCCTCCGAGGACCGGATGCAGGATCGGTCCGATGTGGAGGGACGAAAACCACTCGATGGAGTGGGCGCTAGTTACGCCTCGCAGCCCTGAGCCAGCGCATGACCGGGTGCAGGATCACGACGAGCAGCGAGCCCCACACCATGCCGCCCATCTCCAGGTCGCCGATCCCGATGGTCAGGTCGCCGACGCCGGCCACCAGCGCCGCGCCGCCCACCATGGCGTTCGCCGGGTTCGACAGGTCGACGCCGCGGTCCATCCAGATCCGCACGCCGATCAGCACGATCAGGCCGTAGAGGATCAGCGTGCAGCCGCCGAGCACGCCCGGCGGGATGGTGCCGAACAGCGCGATGGCCTTCGGGGAGAACGCCAGCGCCGCCGCGAAGACGCCGGCGAACGCGAACGCCGCCGTCGTGTAGACGCGGGTCACGGCCATCACGCCGATGTTCTCGGAGTACGTGGTCGTCCCGACGCCACCGCCGAGGCCGGACAGGGCCGTCGACAGCCCGTTGGCGATGATCGCGTCGCCGGCGCTGCCGTCGAGGTTGCGGCCCGTCAGCGCGGCCACCGCCTTCACGTGCCCGACGACCTCCGCGACCAGCACGATCACGACGGGCAGCATCAGCAGCACGACGGACGGCCGCAGCTCGGGCTGGTGCAGTTGCGGCAGCCCCACCCAGGCCGCCTCGCGCAGCTCGGTGAACCTGGCCCCGGGCACCGCGCCCGTCAGCACGCCGCCCACCCAGACGGCGACGAAGCCCAGCAGGATCGAGAACCGGAACAGCAGCCCGCGGCCGAGCACGCCGGCCAGCAGGATCACCGCGGTCGTGACGGCCGCGAGCAGGGGCTGCTCGGCGAAGTTCGAGGTGGCCTGGTGCGAGAGGTTCAGGCCGATGATGATCACGACCGCGCCGGAGACGACCGGCGGCATGACCGACTCCAGCAGCCGCACGCCGAGCGCCTTGACCGCGATGCCGACGACGATCACCAGCAGACCGGCGGCGACGACCCCGCCGAGCTGGGCGGCCGTGCCCTGTTCGCGGGCAGCCACCAGCGGCGCCACGAAGGCGAAGGACGAGCCCAGGTAGCTCGGGACGCGGTTCTTGGTGATGACGAGGAACAGCAGCGTGCCCAGGCCGGAGAACAGCAGCGTGGTGGCGACGGGGAGGCCGGTGGCGGTGGGGACGAGCACCGTCGCGCCGAACATGGCGACCAGGTGCTGCACTCCGAACCCGATGGTGAGCGGCCAGCTCACCCGCTCCTGGGGTGCGACGGTTTCACTGTCGGTGATCCGACCGTCCCCGTGCACGGTCCACAACGCCAACGCACTGCCTCCCGGCGTTTCAGCCGGTCTTCCCGCAGACCGACCCCGGAATCCTGCCACGCCATGTAGTGGCTACGGCTAGATAACGGTCTGATAATCACACGATCGCCCTAAAGATCTCCAGAGAGAACCGCCGAATAGGCGCATGTGACTACAGAGAGTTACGTTTCAGTGCGCTGAATAGCCTGAGACGTCCCGCATAGCGGACGCCAGCCCGGCCAGGTGGTCCGTCGCGTCGTCGAGCACCGCGCGCGGGTCCTGGAACTGCGTGCTCGCCGCCAGGGCCTTGCCGGCCTCGGCCACCAACGCGCAGTAGCGGTCCACGCCGTCCGCCAGCTGGATGCGCAGCACCCGCACGCCCTCGACCAGCTGGGCACGCTCCAGGTGCGGCGCCGTGTCCCGGGCGCGCTCCACGGCCTGCAGCTGCCCGGACACCGCGCGGATGGCCCAGGAGGCCTCCTGGGCGGTCTGGCGGGCGTGCTGGACGGACTCGGTGGGCATCGTGGTGAGCGCGGGCGAGTCGAGCTGGCGCAGCAGCTCGGTCATCGCGTCCTCGGCGCTGTGCAGCTTCTCCATCGGCACCCGCGCCGACGAGATGTGCGCGGGCAGCGGCGGCCGGGGCGGCGGTGGCGGCGACAACGCCAGCCGCTGCCGGGCGGCGGTCAGCTCGCGCAGCTTGAACCCGCTGCGCACGGCGAGCAGACCGGGCACGGCCGCGCCGATCGTGCCGCCGACCGCGGCCCACGTGCCGAGCACGCCGGTGAAGCCGAAGACGGCGAGCGTGCCGAAGATGGTGATCAGGATCAGCCAGAACGTGAGCACGGCGTTCGTGCGCTTGCGCTTGCGTTCGAGCTTCGCGACCGGGTCGTTCCACTTCTGCATGCGGTAGCGCGCCTGCTCGGCCAGCGGGTGGCCCTGGAGCGACGCACCCAACTCGCCGACGACCTTGCGGACGATCTCGTTGTTGGGACGGTTTCTCCAGGGCTCCATGATCACCTGCTGACTCCTCCTGCCCCGCTCAGTTCTGAGCCGGCGGGACCTGGTGCTGCGTGGTCTTCTGCTCCTGCTGGACGCGCTGGGCGATCTCGGCCTGGATCTGCGCCGCGGCGCTGTTGCCCGCCGTGACCTGCTGCGGCGTGCCGGCCTGGCCGCCGTGCATGGACGCGCGGATCTGCTCCAGGCGCGACGAGCCGGCGAGCTGGGTGGTCGAGGCCTGCACCTCGAGCATCCGGCCCTGCACCGAGTTCTGGGCGAGCTCGGCGGACCCGAGGGCCGTGGAGTAGCGCTTCTCGATCTTGTCGCGGACCTCTTCGAGCGACGGCACGTTGCCGGGAGCGGCGAGCTCGCTCATCTGGTTGAGCGACGCGGAGACCTGCTCCTGCATCTTCGCCTGCTCCAGCTGGCTGAGGAGCTTGGTGCGCTCGGCCAGCTTCTGCTGCAGCATCATCGAGTTGCGCTCGACGGCCTGCTTCGCCTGCGCGGCGGCCTGCAGCGACTGGTCGTGCAGCGTCTTGAGGTCCTCGATGCCCTGCTCGGCGGTGACGAGCTGGGTGGCGAAGCCCTGCGCGGCGTTCTCGAACTGCGTCGCCTTCTGCTCGTCGCCCTTCGAGCGCGCCTCGTCGGCCAGCACGAGCGCCTGACGGGCGGAGGCCTGCAGCTTCTCCACGTCGCCCAGCTGGCGGTTCAGCTTCATCTCCAGCTGCCGCTGGTTGCCGATGACGGCAGCGGCCTGCTGAGAGAGCGCCTGGTGCTGACGCTGCGCCTCCTCGATGGCCTGCTGGATCTGCACCTTCGGGTCAGCGTGCTCGTCGATCTTCGTCGAGAACGATGCCATCAGGTACTTCCAGAACTTCACGAACGGACTGGCCATCTCCTACGCCTGCCTTCTCGGTGCCGGTGTTGGATCCATCGTCTCAATTGTGCGTCGGCGTATCCACCGACACGGGGAGATATCCGGGAACACCCTGACCCACCCCGGGACTTAGGAGTACACGTCCGACGACGTGCCAATCCTGCCCGCACCCGCGTCCGGGGACGCGGTGACCCAGCGCGCTGTGGCCAAGCCGTTGCCTGGCGTCCGGCACGCTGCCGTCGTTGTCAGTTGAACGTACGACGGGCCGTTCTTGTTGCAGACGGTCACGTGGCCCGGACCACAGACCCCCCGGACGCAGGCGGCCCCGCACGCCTGGTGGCGTGCGGGGCCGGGACGACGGGGTGGTCAAGCAGCAACTACCGCTTTGGGCGTCTCGCCGATCTTGCTGGTGAGCCGGTGGCTCAGCATGGGCTGCAGGCGCAGGTCGGACAGGTCGTCCGACAGCGTGGACGGCAGCACGCGGCCGCCCTCCAGCTTGCCGCGCTCCGGACGTCCGTCCGGGACGGTGTCCGGCACCGTGTCCGGCGTCTGCTGGACGGCGCCGATGTCGGAGGCGACGTGGTGCAGCAGTTCGGACAGCGGCAGTTCCAGTGCTTCGCAGATGGCCGCGAGGAGCTCGCTGGACGCCTCTTTGCGGCCGCGCTCCACCTCGGACAGGTACCCCAGGCTCACGCGGGCGGTCCGAGAGACCTCGCGCAGCGTGCGGCGTTGGTTGGTGCGGGCATGGCGAAGCCGATCACCGATCGCCTCGCGCAGCAGCACGGTCATCGCGCGCCTCCTTCCGGCCGGCCGTGTCCCTACGTTACCGATCGACACCGACAACGGGCAGTGACTTCCGAACACGTCCGCCCAGGGCGAACGAACGGCCGGTCATCGTTTGTTCCCGTCCGGCGTGATCAGCAAGTATTCCGAGAGCAGGACCAGCGCTTTTTCCACGGCTGTGAAACGCACCGCTTTTCTGTCACCACTCACGGTGATCGTCCGCACTGTGGACACTCCAGGCCCGCTCAAGCCGATGTGGACCGTGCCTGGAGCGACTCCGTCCTGCGGGTCGGGTCCGGCGACGCCGGTGAGCCCGATTCCCCAGTCCGATCCGCACCGCGTCCGAGCGCCGTCGGCCAGCTGGACCGCGACGTCCGGGTGCACGGCACCGTGCTCGTCGAGCAACCGCTGATCCACGCCCGCGAGCTCGTGCTTGAGCTCGGTCGCGTAGACGATCAACCCACCGCGGACCACGGCACTCGCCCCCGGTGTGTCGACGATCGTCGCGCACAGCAGACCCGCGGTCAGCGACTCGGCCGTGGCGACGGTCTGCCCGCGCGCTTTGAGCAGCTCGACGACGTCCGTCACAGAACCGCCCTGCCCGCGCGGGCCTTCAACTTGAACGCCCGGATGACGTAGTCGATTCCCGTGACGACCGTCAGGACGAGCGCGACCGCCATGATCACCCAGGCGATGAGCTGGAGCACGTCGTTCTGCGGGAGCACGAACAGCCCGATCGCGATGACCTGGGCCAGCGTCTTGGCCTTGCCGCCGCGGCTGGCGGGGATGACGCCGTAGCGGATCACCCAGAACCGCAGCAGCGTGATGCCGATCTCGCGCACGGCGATGGTGATGGTGATCCACCACGGCAGCACGTCGAGGATGCTCAGGCCGACCAGCGCGGACCCGGTCAGCGCCTTGTCCGCGATCGGGTCGGCGATCTTGCCGAAGTCGGTGATGAGGCCGTGCTTGCGGGCGAGCGTGCCGTCGATGTGGTCGGTGAAGCTCGCGATCGCGAAGACGGCGAACGCGATGAGCCGCCACGTCGTGTCGAAGCCGCCCGCTTCGAACAGGGAGAACAGGAAGACCGGAACGAGTGCCAGCCGCGCCATCGTGAGGACGTTGGCGACGTTGAGCAGCGGGACCTTCCTGGCCTCTGTCATGTCGGGATTACCTCGACGATCAGGTCGACGCCCTCGGAGTCGACCACGCGGCACCGCACGAAGTCGCCGCGCTTGAGCCCCTCCGCCTCCAGCACGATGCACTCGCCGTCGACCTCGGGAGCCTGGTGCTCGGCGCGGCCGACGCAGTCGCTCTCGTCGTCCTCCTCGGTCTCGATCAGCACCGTGACCTCGGTGCCGACCCGGTCCTCGGCGCGCTGGCTGGTGAGCTCCTCGACGAGGTTGCCGATGCGCTGGACGCGTTCGGCGACGGTGTCCGCGTCGAGCTTGCCCTCGAGGCCCTCGGCCTCGGTGCCGTCCTCGTCGGAGTAGCCGAAGATGCCGACGGCGTCGAGGCGGGCCTCGGTGAGGAACCGCTCCAGCTCGGCCAGGTCCTCCTCGGTCTCACCGGGGAAGCCGACGATGAAGTTGCTGCGGATGCCGGCCTCGGGCGCGTGCTCGCGGATCTGCCAGACGAGCTTGAGGAAGCTGTCGGTGTCGCCGAACCGGCGCATGCGGCGCAGCACGTTCTCGCTGGAGTGCTGGAACGACATGTCGAAGTAGTTCGCGACCTTGTCGGTCTTCGCGATGGCGGCGACGAGGCTGGGCTTGGTCTCGGCGGGCTGCAGGTAGCTCACGCGCACCCGTTCGACGCCCGGGATGGACGCCAAGCGCGGCAGCAGCTGCTCCAGCGCGCCCTGCTCGCGCGGCAGGTCCTTGCCGTAGCTGGTGGAGTTCTCGCTGACGAGGAACAGCTCCTTGACGCCGTTCTCGGCGAGCCACATGGCCTCGGACACGACCTCGTCCGGGTGCCGCGACACGAACGCGCCGCGGAAGCTCGGGATGGCGCAGAAGCTGCACCTGCGGTCACACCCGGACGCGATCTTCAACGGCGCCACGGGGGCGTCGTCCAGGCGCTTGCGGGGCGTCTTCGTGGGACCCCAGCCGTGGCCGGGCACCTGGACCGCGTCCTTGGCGTCCTGGCGCTTCACCGGCGTGATGGGCAGCAGCGTGCGGCGGTCCACCGGCACGTGCGACTCGACGGGCTTGCCGTGCAGCACGTCCTGCAGCCGCTCGGCGAGGTCGTTGTACTGGTCGAAGCCGAGGACCGCGGCCGCCTCGGGGAGGCTGTCCGCGAGCTCCTTGCCGTAGCGCTCCGCCATGCACCCGACCGCGACGACCTTGGCGCCGGTGTCGGACGCGGCGAGCAGCGTGTCGACCGAGTCCTTCTTCGCCTGCTCGACGAAACCGCACGTGTTGACGACGACGACGTCCGCGCCCTCGTCCACCAGCTCCCAGCCGCCTTCGCCGAGCCGCCCGGCGAGCTCTTCGGAGTCGACCTCGTTGCGGGCGCAGCCCAGGGTCAGCAGCGACACGCGTCGCGGAGTGGTGGGAGAAGACACGGCGCTCAGAGTAACCGGCTCCGGTCCCCGGGTCTGAACCGCGCCGCGACCTCTGCCCGCAGGCCTCGCCGGGGCCCCGCCCATACTTGATCCTCGTGACCAGTGGGGTAGTCGTGCGGCGCGCCCGCACCAGTGACGTGCGCGCCATGAAGGCGTTGATCGACGGGTACGCGGGCAAGGTCCTGCTGGCGAAACCGCTGGTCACGCTGTACGAGGCCGTGCAGGAGTTCTGGGTGGCGGAGGAGGACGGCGAGCTGCTCGGCTGCGGTGCCCTGCACGTGATGTGGGAGGACCTGGCCGAGATCCGCAGCGTCGCGGTCTCCCCCGTGGCGCTGGGCAAGGGCGTCGGGCACCGGATCGTGGCGCAGCTCATCGCGACGGCGCGGGAGCTGGAGCTCGCGCGCATCTTCTGCCTCACGTTCGAGACGCGGTTCTTCAGCAAGCACGGGTTCGTGGAGATCGACGGCACGCCGGTGAGCCCCGAGGTCTACGAGGAGATCATGCGGTCGGTCGACGAGGGCGTCGCCGAGTTCCTCGACCTCAGCTACGTGAAGCCCAACACCCTCGGCAACAGCCGGATGCTCCTGGAGTTGTAACTCTTCGAGTGATCACTCGAAGAGTCTTGACTCGACGAACCGACCAGCGCCAGGATCGGTCCGTGTCCGAATCGCTGACCGTCGACGAGCTCGCCGCCCGGATCGGCCTGCCCAGCAGCACCATTCGCATGTACCAGACGAAGGGTGTGCTGCACGCGCCGAGACGGCAGGGGCGCGTGGCGTACTACGACGCCTCGCACGTCGAGCGGTTGACGCTGGTCCAGCGGTTGCAGCAGCGGGGGTTCTCGCTGCCCGCGATCGCGGAGCTGATCTCGGCGCGCGAGAAGGGCGAGTCGGTCGCCGCGGTGCTCGGCATGGGCGAGACCGAGGGGCCCGACGACTGGGTCCGGATCAAGGTGCGCGACATCCGCCACCTCGTTCCGATGGGAGACGTCCAACCGCGACTCCTCCTCCGGGCCATGCGGTTGGGCTTGGTGCGGTGGAAGTACGGCTGGCCGCACGCGCGTCGCTGGGCACTCGAGGCGGGCGGCAGGCTCGCCGGTCTCCGGGTGCCCAGCGATGACGTCATGGACAGCTTCACGCGCCTGCGCACGGCGACCGACGCGGTGGCGGCGGACTTCGTGCAGTTGTTCGAGCGGCAGTTCTGGCCGGAGCTCGCCCGCAAGGCCGGGGACGAGAACCAGCTGGAGAACGTGCGGGCGTTGCTCGTCGAGCTGACGTACACGGCGGAGACCGCGGTGGTGGGAACGCTGCGGGAGTCGATCAGGGACGCCGCCGAGGAGTTCGCGTCGCGGCACGGGTTGCTGCCCAGCGACGACTTCCAGCCCGCGTGGGCCGAGCAGCCGCTGCCGCCGATCGCCGAGAACATCGTGGACCCGGCGGGGGACCTGCCGAGCGAGCAGGAGATCGAGAACTTCCTGAAGCGGGGGGACGAGGACGAGCCTGGCCGCTGATCCCGCCGGCACGTGGCCCAGCTGAGGACTCGGGTGGCGCCGGGAAGTGGTGTCACAGCTCCACCCCCTTGCCGCGCAGTCTGTCCGATGTGGACTCCGAAGGCCGGGCGGCAGCAGCAGAACCGTTCGCGACCGGTGGCACGTCGAAGGTCGTGGCGATCGCCGAGGCACTGGGACGGCACGCGGTCGGGTAGCGCTCGGCCCCGGATCACCGCTACCGCAAGGGATGCGTCGACACCCGCTGCACGACCGCGCGGACGTTGCCCGACGGCGTCCGGGCGTTCGACCTCACGCCCGCCTACAGCCCGCATCAAGGGGCCTCCGCGACCGCCTGCGGCCACGTGATCACCTGACGTTCACCGGATCGTGTCTACCGGCGGTGATCGACCACCGGCTACAACTGGGCGAGACCCTGCCCGCACACCGAGGAGCTCGCCATGTCGAAGACCCTGCGCTCGGCGTTCGTCGGTGTCGCCGCCACCGTGGCCCTGATCTTCACCGGCACCCCGGCGCACGCCGTGGACGCCGTCGCGGTGACCGACGACTACCTGTTCTCGAAGTCCCTCAGCCAGTTCACGACACTGCGGGCCCAGCAGCCCTACGCCGACCAGCTCGACTGGTCGTCCGACGGCTGCTCGTACTCGCCGGACAACCCCTTCGGCTTCAAGTTCCTGCCGGCCTGCCACCGCCACGACTTCGGCTACCGCAACTTCAAGCGGCAGGCGCGGTTCAGCGAGACGAACCGGCTGCGCATCGACAACAACTTCAAGTCCGACATGTACAACCAGTGCGGCAGCAACTGGGCGTGCAAGCGCACGGCGGACATCTACTACGCGGCGGTGCGCCAGTTCGGTGGCAGCGGGTCGTCCACGGCGGCGATCATCCAGCAGGCGGGCGTGAGGTAGGCGCTCACTATCCTGCGTCGATGACGGTGACTGCCGACGACCTCGACGCGGTCGTCTCCTGCCTGGCCGACACGCTCGGCCAGGCAACCGGCCGGGACTGGACCGCCCCGCCGGGCACCGGCGAGTGGAACTGCCGCGACACGGCCGAGCACGTCGGCGACTGCCTGCTGTCCTATGCGGCGCAGCTCGTCGCCCGGCCCGACGGCCGCTACGTGCGCTTCCTCGCCGTCGCCGACAAGGAGGCGAGCCCGGCCGAGCTGCTGGAGTTCGCGGTGGCCGGCGGCCGCATCCTCGCCTCGGTCGTGCGGACGACTCCGCCGACCGTGCGCGCCTACCACCCCACCGGCACGGCCGACCCGGCGCACTTCGCCGGCATGGGCTGCGTCGAGGTGCTGGTGCACGGCGAGGACATCGCCCGCGGCCTCGGCCTGGCGCTCGACCCGCCGCGCGACGTCTGCGCCCGCGTGCTCGCGCGGATGTTCCGGCACGACGACCTCGGCGTGGATCCGTGGACCGGCCTGCTGTGGGCGACCGACCGCGTCGCGCTGCCGGGCCGCGAGCAGCAGACCGGCTGGCGCTGGCAGGGGCCGCCGGACTGAGCCGAGCGGCTCGGGCCGCTACTCCTCGCCGCCCGGACCGCCGCCGCGCATCAGGTAGACCACCGACTCCAGCTCGTCCGGCTTGATCAGCACCTCGCGCGCCTTCGAGCCCTCGGACGGGCCGACGACGCCGCGCGTCTCCAGCAGGTCCATCAGGCGGCCTGCCTTCGCGAAGCCGACGCGGAGCTTGCGCTGCAGCATCGACGTCGAGCCGAACTGCGACGTCACGATCAGCTCGGTCGCCTGCACCAGCAGCTCCAGGTCGTCGCCGATGTCGGCGTCGATCTCCTTCTTCTCGCCGGCCTTCTGCGACGTGACGCCGTCGGTGTACTCGGGCTGCGCCTGGTTCTTGGTGAAGTCGACGATCTGCGAGATCTCCTCGTCGCCGACGAACGCGCCCTGGATGCGCACCGGCTTCCCGGCGCCCATCGGCAGGTACAGGCCGTCGCCCATGCCGATCAGCTTCTCGGCGCCCGGCTGGTCCAGGATGACCCGCGAGTCGGTCAGCGACGAGGTCGCGAACGCCAGCCGCGACGGCACGTTGGTCTTGATCAGGCCGGTGACGACGTCGACGGACGGGCGCTGCGTCGCGAGCACCAGGTGGATGCCGGCGGCACGGGCCTTCTGCGTGATGCGGACGATCGCGTCCTCGACGTCGCGCGGCGCGGTCATCATCAGGTCGGCCAGCTCGTCGACGATCGCCATGATGTACGGGTACGGGCGGTACTCGCGCTCGGAGCCGGGCGGCGCGGTGATCTCGCCCGACTTCACCTTGCGGTTGAAGTCGTCGATGTGGCGCACCCGGTTGACCTGCATGTCCTGGTAGCGCTGCTCCATCTCCTCCACGAGCCACGCGAGCGCCGCCGCCGCCTTCTTCGGCTGCGTGATGATCGGCGTGATCAGGTGCGGGATGCCCTCGTACGGGGTGAGCTCGACCATCTTCGGGTCGATCAGGATCATCCGGACCTCGTCCGGCGTCGCACGGGCCAGCAGCGACACCAGCATCGAGTTCACGAACGACGACTTGCCGGAACCCGTGGAGCCCGCGACCAGCAGGTGAGGCATCTTCGTCAGGTTCGCGGTGACCATGTGGCCCTCGATGTCCTTGCCGAGGCCCACCACCATCGGGTGCGTGTCGTTCAGCGTGGACGGCGCGCGCAGCACGTCGCCCAGGCGCACCATCTCGCGGTCGCTGTTCGGCACCTCGATGCCCACGGCCGACTTGCCGGGGATCGGGGCGAGGAGGCGGACGTTGTCGGTGGCGACGGCGTAGGCGATGTTCTTGGTCAGCGCGGTGATCTTCTCGACCTTCACGCCGGGGCCGAGCTCGACCTCGTAGCGCGTCACCGTCGGGCCGCGGGTGAAGCCGGTGACCTGGGCGTCGATCGAGAACTGGTCCAGCACGCCGGTGATGGCCTCGATCATCTGGTCGTTGGCCTTGCTGCGGGCCTTCGGCGCGTCGCCGTCCTTCAGGATCCCCGGCGGCGGCAGCTGGTAGTCGCCCTCGACGGCGCGCACGGCCATCGTCTGGGTGGGAGCGGCCGCCGCGGCGGCGGCCTTCTTCGACGGCGCGGGAGCGGGCTTCGGGACGACGGGCTCGGGCTCGTCCAGCGGGAGCTCGGCCTGCGGCTCGTCCTCGACGGGCTCGGCGGCCTGGCGGCGGCGCGACGGACGGCGCAGGCGCACCGGCTTCGGCTCCTCCTCCAGCGGCTCCTCGTCGCCGAAGGGCGGGGCGGTGGGCTCGCGGTGCACGAGAGCGCGAAGTCGTTGCGGCACCTCGCGAACCGGCCAGTGCAGCACGCAGAGCAGGCCGAAGACGAAGATCAGCAGGAGCAGCGGGCCGGCGACCCACGAGGTGAGGCCCTGGGCGAGGAACCCGCCGGCGAGGTACCCCAGCGCCCCGCCCGCGTCGCGCCGGGCGACCGGGTCCATCGGCAGACCGCCGATCAGGTGGAACATGCCCAGCACGCCGATGGTCATCAGCACACCGCCGACGACGAGCCGGAACCGCTCCTCGGGCTTCGAGTCCGTGCGCATCAGCGTGACGCCGATGCCGAGCAGCACGACCGGGACGATCACCGCGGGGAACCCGACGGAGCTGCGCACGGCGCCGTCGACCCACTGGCCGACCGGGCCGCCCGCCTGCCACCACACGCCCGCGCCCGTGATGAACGCGAGCGCGATCAGGAACAGGCCGACGCCGTCACGCCGGTGTTCGGGTTCGAGACCTTTCGTGCCGGTGATCGCGCGGACCACACTGCCGACCCCACGCCCCAAAGCACCCCACACGGTGCTGATCGCACCGCCGCCCTTGCGCGGTGCGGGCTTTCTGGACGCGGTGGATCGCGCCCGCGGCTTCGCTGGTGCTTTGCCGCGTGACGTGGTCTTTCTCGAAGTCCCTGTACGCCCGGCCATGTCTACAAGGTAGTCCCTTGCGTCTCACCAGCCCCATTTGCAACCGAGACGCGTGCGAAACCCCATGGTTCCCCCGATCGTGCACGGTGTCCGCGCGACACGCCGTACGCTGCCCCGCGTGTCCACACCGCTCTTCTGGCGCGTGCTCATGGTGGTCGACCGTGGCCTGATCGCGCTGACCGGCAAGCTCGAGGTCTCGGGCGACATCCCGCCGGAGCTCGTCGGCAAGCCGTTGCTGCTGGCGTCCAACCACATCGGCAACCTCGACCCGATGGTGCTCATCGCGGCGTGCCGCGAGGTGGGCGTCAACCCGCGGTTCATGCTCGCCGGCGGCCTGCTCGACGCGCCGGTCCTCGGCCCGGCCCTGAAGGCGTGCGGCCACCTGCGCGTCGACCGGCGGTCGGCGAACGTCGGCGAGGCGATGCACCGCGCCGTCGAGGCGTTGAGCGGGGGCGGCGACCCGATCGCGGTCTACCCCGAGGGCAAGATCACGCTGGACCCCGGCATGTGGCCCGAGCGCGGCAAGACCGGTGTGGCGCGCATGGCGCTCGGCGGCGGCATTCCGGTGATCCCGATCAGCCAGTGGGGTGCGCACGAGGCCGTCTACTGGGGCAACCTCAGCGTCGGCGGCTGGAAGGACGTGCTGCCGTACCTGACGTCGTGGCTGCGCGCGGTGCGCAGGCGGCCGACGTTCAAGGTCCACTTCGGCAAGCCCGTGGAGCTGTCGGACCTCAGGGCCGACACGATGGGCGACGCCCGCCGCGCCCACGAGCGGATCATGCTCGCCATCACCGAGGGCCTGGTGCCGTTGCGCCTCGACGAGCCGGACGTGCCGAAGTTCCACGACCCGACGCGACCGACGACCGGTTCCTCCCCCTGGCGGCCCGCGTGACCGCGTAGGCGATCACCGTGACGAGCATGAACAACGGCCTGGGCCCGCCGCTGTAGAGGCTGACCGCGAAGTCCGCGGCCGGAACCACCAGCGCCACCACGAACATCGTCGTGCTCGCCGTGGGCAGCTTGACCTTCGGGTCCGCCCACGGCGTGCGGCCCCACGGCTTGGCCACGCTCATCCACGCCTGGAACGCGATCGCGCCGATCATGAGCGACGTGCCCACCGGCATCCACACCGTCACGTGCCCCTGCGCGGCCGCTTCGAGGTTGCCGCTCAGGATGAAGATGCCGACGTAGAGCTGCACCACGGTGATCACGAACTTCGCGAGCACCCACCAGTGCCGGAAGAAGCCCCACGGCGTCAGCGCGCTCAGCATCATGCCGCTGAACGCGCTGATGTTCGCCATGACCGCGAGCACCCGGTGGTCGAGGAAGCGCGCCATCTCGAACGCGCTGACGTCGCCCGTCCTCATGCCGTACAGCAGCAACGCCAGCAGCGCGACGGCCTGGCTCATCCAGCCGACGGACGTGATGACGTGCAACCACACCAACAGGGTTCGTGCTCGCTTCTGCATGACATGTAGCTTGCCTACCTATTGCGGCGCGCACATCCGGGATGCCCCCTAGGAGAGCTCGTGGAGCCTCGCCCGCACCTCCGGCATGAGCGGGTGGTCGTAGTCCTCGTAGATCGTCAGCGCTTCCAGCAGGTGCGTCCGCGCTACCTCCGGCTGGCCCGCGCTGGACTCCCCCACGCCGTGCAACGCCTCCGCGAGGCTCTTGCGGTCGCCGAGCACGCGCAGGAACCCCACCGCCTCACGGAACGAGTCGCGCGCCTCGACTCGTTGACCGAGCTTCAGGCGTGCCCAGCCGATGCTCACCAACGCCATCGCTTTGGCGTGCACGGCCTGATGCGCGTCCATCACCTCGTACGCCCTGCGTGCCGACGCCAGCGACTCCTCGTGCTGGCCGGCCAGCCGCAGGATGTCGCTCAGGAACAGCCTCGTGCCGCCCTCGCCGAACCACGAGCCGACCTCCGCGTGCCGGTCCAGGGCCTCGCCGAACCGGTCGACGGCCAGGTCGAACTGGCGCAGGCCGCCGTAGGCCATGCCCAGGCCGGTGAGGCTCCACGCGGCCCCGACGCGGTCGCCGATCTCGCGCCGGATCGCCAG
The DNA here is from genome assembly GCF_036380075.1 of Lentzea sp. Lineage (NCBI taxonomy): Bacteria > Bacillati > Actinomycetota > Actinomycetes > Pseudonocardiales > Pseudonocardiaceae > Lentzea > Lentzea sp. The sequence goes on from NZ_DASVFL010000170.1 coordinate 20,760, forward strand.
CGCGCGGTCGAACAGTTCCAGCGCGTCGGCGAAACGCTGCCCGCGGAACGCCGCGAGTCCTTGACCGTGCACCGCCCACGCGCGGGCGGCCTGGTTGCCGTCACGCGCGGCCATGCGTTCCGCGACGCGATACGTGTGAGTCCACTCGTCGAGTGCGCTCGACACGATGAAGTAGTTCCACAGCGCCACCGGGATCTGCCACGCCGCCGGCGAGTGCTCGTCCTCGGCGAGCTTCGTGACGGCCAGCAGGTTCGCGGACTCCGCGCGGCACCAGCCGAAGGCCTCGTCGTGCGAGCGGAAGTCCTGAGTGGACAGAGGGGGCAGCAGGAACGCCGGGTGGTCCGGTGGCCCGATCGTCGCCCCGGCGGCGTTCGCGGTGTCGAGGTACCACCGCAGCAGGCGTTGCACGGCCTCGTCGCGGCCGTCGGACGACTCCTCGGTGGCGCTGAGCTCGGTCGCGTACAGGCGCAGCAGGTCGTGCAGGCGGAACCGGCCCCGTGCGAACTCCTCCAGCATGTGTCCGCCCGCCAGCACGTCGAGCAGGATCCGCGCCCTCGACGCCGGCACGCCCGCCAGCGCGGCGACGGCGTCCAGGCTGATCTCCCCGCCGGGGTGCAGGCCGATGAGCCGGAACGCCCTGGCCGCGTCGGGTTTCAGCGCCAGGTACGACCACGAGAACGCCGCGCGCACGGCCGTGTCCTCGTCGTCGCCCGTGGCCAGCACGTTCAACCGGTCGCGCTCGTCGGCGAGGTCACCGGCGAGGTCGGCCAGCGTGAGGTGCGGGCGCGTCACGACGCGTTCGGCCGCGATCCGCACCGCCAGCGGCAGGTGCCCGCACAGCTCGACGAGCTTGGCCGCTGCGGCGGGTTCGGCGGTGACGCGCTCCGTTCCGACCGCGGACGTCAGCAGCGCCAGCCCCTCGTCGCGGGTGAGCGTCGACAGCGTCACCGAGTGCGCGCCGTCCCGCGCGACGAGCCCGCCGAGGTGGTTGCGCGAGGTCACGAGGACCATCGACGACGACCGGCCCGGCAGCAGCGGGCGGACCTGCTCGGCCAGCCGCGCGTTGTCGAGCAGCACCAGCACCCGTTTGCCCGCCAGGACACTGCGGTAGAGCGCGGACTTCGCCGCCAGGTCCTCCGGAACGCGTTCGGGCGGCACCCCGAGGCTCTGCAGCAGCTGCAGCAACGCGGCGGCGGGCTGCACCGGCGGCGACGACGCGTCGAACCCGCGCAGGTCGACGTGCAGCTGACCGTCCGGGAAGCGGGACGCCACCTGGTGCGCGAAGCGGACCGCGAGGGCGGTCTTGCCGACGCCACCGGTGCCCGCGATCACGACGAGCGCCGGGGAGTGGTCGTGCGGGACGACCTCGGCGAGCTTCGCGAGCTCCTTCTCCCGCCCGGTGAAGTCGCGAACCCCGTGCGGCAGCTGCACGGGAACCAGCACGGGCTCGGCGGGGTCGGGCTGCGGTTCGTGGCGACCGGCGAGCAGCTGCTCGTGCAGCCGCCGGAGCTCGGGACCGGGCTCGATGCCCAGTTCCTCGACCAGCAGCCGGCGCAGGTCGCTGAAGACGGCGAGGGCCTCCGCCTGTCTGCCGCCGCTGTACAGCGCGGACATCAGCAGCCCGTGCAGCCTCTCCCGCAACGGATGCGCGCTCACCAACGTCGTCAGCTCCGCCGCCACCTCCGCCTCGCGCCCGACGGACAGCATCAGCGCCGCACGCTGCTCCACGGCCGTGAGCCGCAGTTCGGCCAGGCGCGCGCGTTCGACCGCGGCGAACGGACCGGGCACGCCGTCCAGCGCGATTCCCCGCCACAGCCCCAGTGCTCGGTCGAACGCGGAGAGCGCCTCCGCCGGGTCGTCGCGCAGCCGCCCCGCCTCGTCCAGGTAGGTGCGGAACAGGGCCGCGTCGGAGCTGCCGGGTGGAAGCCGCAGCAGGTAGCCGGAGTCGGTCGACAGCAGCACGGAGCTCGGTGCGCGCGAAGCCCTTCCCGGTTCGAAGAGCCGCCGCAGCCCGGCGACGTAGGTGTGGATGCCGTTGTCCGCGCTGGCGGGCGGGTCGTCCCCCCAGACCGCGTCGATCAGCTCGCTGCGGGACACGACGTGGTTGGCCCGCAACGCGAGGACGGCCAGCACAGCCCTCTGCCGCGGCGGACCCAGCGTGAGCTCCTGGCCGTCGAGCGTCGCGGCGAGCGCGCCCAGCAGGCTGACGCGCACCTCGTTCTGCACTTCTCGTCTCACTTCGTCGCTGTCCGCAGTCGTGTAGCAACCTACCGTCAGGAATCGTCCAGAAGCCATCCAGAAGGCGTGCAGAGGGCTTCTCCACACTTCACTCAGGTGGATTGGGCCGAAATGAGGGGGCGGAGATGAACGCGGCCGAGGTCTTCGACACGCTCGGACTGGAGTACCAGCGGGCGTGGTCGCACCAGCCCGCCCTGCACGGCACCCTGGCGTGGTTCTCGGCCACCCGGCCCTCGGGCTCGCGCGTGCTCGACATCGGTTGCGGCACCGGCGTTCCCGTGGCGCGCACGCTCGCCAAGGCCGGCATGAGGGTCACGGGCATCGACGTCTCCCCGGTGATGGTCGACCTCGCGGCGACCCAGGTCCCCGACGCCACGTTCCACAAGATCGACGTCCGCGACTTCGAGTCGCCGGCCGGTTCGTGGGACGTCGTGTGCGCCGTCTTCTCCTTGTTGCAGATGCCGCAGGCCGAGATCATCAAGACCCTCGGCCAGGTCTCCGCGTGGCTGCGGCCGGGCGGGCACTTCTTCCTCGCGACCGTGCCGATCGACGTGGAACAGGTGACGGTTCCCTGGATGGGCCAGGAGATCCAGGTGTCGTCGTTCTCCGAGGAGAACTACGAGAAGCACCTCGGCGACGTCGGCCTGCGGGTCGTGCGCCGGAGCCGGCCGGTGTTCACCCCGTCCTTCCCCGGCGCCACGCCCGAGGAGTCGCTGCACCTGGTGTGCCAGCGCCCCTAGAACCGTTGCGGCCCAGAGCAGATGCGGCTCAGTGCTGCTCGGCCAGCGCGCGGCCGATGAAGTGCGCCGACAGCAGGGCGAAGATGTAGGCCTGCAACACCTGCACCAGAGCCTCCAGGAAGAACAGCGCGATCGCGAGCGCGAACCCGATGGCGGACACCGGTTTCAGGTAGATCGGCGCGTTGAGGAGCAGGAACTCGCTGCCGAGCGTGAACACCAGGATCAGCAGGTGGCCCGCGAACATCGCGGCGAACACCCGGATCGCGAGGTTCACCGGGTCGAAGAAGAACTTCAGGATGACCTCGGTCGGGATCAGCAGACCCCACAGGACGGGCTTCGGCACGTCCGGGATGACGAACTGGTTGCGCAGGTAGCCCCGCAGGCCGAACTTCCTGATACCCACGAAGTGGTAGAGCGGGAAGATGACCAGCAACGCCACGGCGAACGGGAACCCGCTGTGCGTGAACGTCGGGAACTGCACGAACGGGATGATCCCGTAGAGGTTGTTCACCAGCACGAAGCAGAAGATGCTGACGATCAACGGCACGTACGGCGCGAACTCCTTCGCGCCGATCTGCTCGCGCGCGATGGTGTTGCGGCCGAAGTCGTAGACCGACTCGGCGGCGAACTGCCACCGCGACGGCACGACCTTCAGGTTCCTGGTGACGACCAGGAAGAACGTCAGGACGATCAGCACCGACAGGACCAGCAGCGCCTGCGGCTTGGTCACCGAGAGGTCGAACGGCAGTCCGAACGGCTCGTGCCAGGTGAGGATCGGTGGAAGGAGGATGTCTTCCTTGCCCGGTGGGGAGAAGACGTCGGAACCGGCCATTGGGCGAACCCCCTCGTCCATGGTCTGGGACCAAACCTTAGCGGACGAGAGCGACGCAGGTCACAGCAGGGTCACGAGAACGGCCTGCTGTCACCCGGAGGTGTCAGCAGGCCGTCCTGAGGAAGATCAGACGGGGATGACCGTCGGCACGATCATCGGCCGGCGGCGGTAGGTCTCCGCCACCCAGCGCCCGACGACCCGGCGCACGGCCTGCGCCACGCGGTGCGTGTCGGTGATGCCCTCGGCCTCGGTGCGCGCCAGCTCCATCTCCACCAGCGGCACGACCTGGTCCAGCGCCTTCGGGTCGTCGGAGAACCCGCGCCCGGAGATCGTCGGCGACGACACGGGACGGCCCGTGGCGGTGTCGATGGCGACGGAGATCGAGATGAACCCGCCCTCGCCCAGCACCAGGCGGTCGGACAGCGTGGACTCGCCGACGTCGCCGACGGACAGGCCGTCGACGTAGACGTGGCCCACCTCGACGCGGCCGGACACCGACGCCTTGCCGTCCACCAGGTCGACGACGACGCCGTCCTCGGCGATCACGACGTGGTCCTCGGCGACACCGGTGGCCACGGCCAGTGCGGCGTTCGCGCGCAGGTGGCGCCATTCGCCGTGCACCGGCATGACGTTGGACGGGCGGACGGCGTTGTAGAGGAACAGCAGCTCGCCCGCCGGCGAGTGGCCGGAGACGTGGACCTTGGCGTTGCCCTGGTGCACGACGGTCGCGCCGAGCTTGGCCAGGCCGTTGACGACGTTGAAGACCGCGTTCTCGTTGCCGGGGATCAGCGACGACGCGAGGATGACCGTGTCGCCCTCGCGGATCGAGATCTGCCGGTGCTCGCCGCGGGCCATGCGCGACAGCGCCGACAGCGGCTCGCCCTGCGACCCGGTGGAGACGAAGATGACCTCGTCCTCCTCCATCCGCATCGCGACGTCGAGGTCGACGAACAGGCCGTCGGGCACGTTCAGGAAGCCCAGCTCGGACGCGATGCCCATGTTGCGCACCATCGAACGGCCGACGAACGCGATCTTCCGCTTGTACTGCACGGCCACGTCCAGCACCTGCTGCACGCGGTGCACGTGCGAGGCGAAGCAGGCGACGATGACCCGCTGGTCGGCCTTGCGGATCACGTTCTCGAGCACCGGGCCGATCTCGCGCTCGGGCACCACGAAACCGGGCACCTCGGCGTTGGTCGAGTCGACCAGGAACAGGTCCACGCCCTCGTCGCCCAGGCGGGAGAACCCGGCCAGGTCTGTCAGGCGGCCGTCGAGCGGCAGCTGGTCCAGCTTGATGTCGCCGGTGTGCAGCACGAGCCCGGCGGAGGTGCGGATGGCCACGGCCAGCGCGTCCGGGATCGAGTGGTTGACGGCGAAGAACTCGAGGTCGAACGGCCCGTGAGAGCGCCGTTCGCCTTCCTTCACCTCCACCAGCCGCGGGGTCTGGCGGTGCTCGCGGCACTTGGCGGCGAGCAGCGCCAGCGTGAAGCGGGAGCCCACGACCGGCACGTCGGGGCGCAGCTTCAGCAGGAACGGGACCGCGCCGATGTGGTCCTCGTGGCCGTGCGTCAGGACGATGGCGTCGATGTCGTCGAGCCGGTCCTCGATGGCGCGGAAGTCGGGCAGGATCAGGTCCACGCCCGGTTGGTCGTCTTCGGGGAAGAGAACGCCGCAGTCGACGACGAGCAGCCGTCCGGCGTGCTCGAAGACGGTCATGTTGCGGCCGACCTCGCCGATTCCGCCGAGTGCGACGACGCGGAGGCCGCCTTCCGGCAGTGCGGGTGGCAGTTCGGTCGATTGGGTCACGCGTTGACTCCCAGTTCGGCCGCGATGGCCTCGATGTCCTCGGCGGCGGCCGGCACCAGCGGCAGACGGGGTTCCCCCACGTCCAGTCCGCGCAGGCGCAGCGCAGCCTTCGTGTACGTCACGCCGGGAACCCGGCGGAAGGGTCGCAACAACGGCAGCAGCGACTCGTGGATCTCCTTCGCGCGCACCACGTCACCCGACTCGAAGGCGTCGGCCATGTCGCGGAGGCGGTCCGCGGCGAGGTGGCCGATGACGCTCACGAACCCGACGGCGCCCACGGACAGCCACGGCAGGTTCAGCGGGTCGTCACCCGAGTAGTAGGCGAGGTCGGTGCTCGCGATCACCCGGCTGCCCGCGTGCAGGTCGCCCTTGGCGTCCTTCACGGCCAGGATCCGCGGGTGTTCTGCCAGGCGCAGCAGGGTGTCGACCTCGATCGGCACGACCGCGCGCGGCGGGATGTCGTAGAGCATCACCGGCAGCTCGGAGGCGTCGGCGACGGCGGTGAAGTGCGCCAGCAGGCCGTCCTGCGGCGGGCGCGAGTAGTACGGGGTCACGACGAGCACGCCGTGCGCGCCGGCCTTCGACGCCTGCTGCACCAGGTGGATGCTGTGCGCGGTGTCGTACGTGCCCGCACCGGCGATGACGGTCGCACGGTCGCCCACGGCCTCCACGACGGCCGTGATCAGCGCGGCCTTCTCGCGGTCGGTCGTCGTGGGGCTCTCCCCGGTCGTGCCGTTGACGACCAGTCCGTCGTTGCCCAGGTCCACCAGGTGTTTCGCCAGTTCCTGCGCCTTGGCGAGGTCGATCTCGCCTCGGGTGTCGAACGGCGTGACCATGGCGGTGAGAACGCGGCCGAACGGGCGGTTCGGCGCTGCGTACGGGCTTGCGGGCATGCGCAGAAACTACCCGAGTTCACACACTTCGGTTCAACGACCGCACCCGTTGCACCGCGTCGGCGTCGCCGCTGTACTCGACCCGGGCTTCATCGCGGCCGAAAGCCAGCATCACGAGCTCGGGCACCTCACCCGTGACCACCACGCCGTTCGCCCCCTGCTTGGCGACCACGTGCTCGCCGTCGGGCCGCACCAGCGTCACCCCGACAGGCGACGACTTGTACGTCATGCGGGCGGTGACGGGCAGCGACTTCCACAGCACGGCGTCCCGGCGGCCGTCGTGCGGCCGCGGCTCCCAGCCGGCCTGCGCGCGGCGCACGTCCTCGTGGTGCACGAAGAACTCGACGGGGTTCATGAGGTCGTCGATCGGCTTGATCCAGAACGGCGGCGTGCGCACGAGGTCGAGGAGCTCGCTCCACGCCTTGTGCGCGTAGTCGGCCTGGACCTTGTCCGTCCACCCCGCGAGCGGCGGCAGGAAGATGCCGGGCACGGAGTCCGGCCGCCGTTCGCGGATCGCGAGGTGGGCGGCGAGGTCCTTGACCAGCCACGTGCCGCACAACGTGGGCGCGTCGGGGCCGAGCTCGGTCATGAGGTCGACGAGCGCCTTGCGCTCGTCAAGGGCGAAACTCACGGCCCCATTCCACCACAGCAGCCGGCCGTCAGGCTTCGTTCGGCTTGTAGCAGCTGGTGAACCCGTTCGGCTTGGACGAGCTGTCGGCCAGCAGCTTGACCACCTGGTCGCGCTTGAGGTTCTCCGGGTAGCCCGGCCAGTCCGGTTCCTGACCGTTGACGTGCAGCTCGTCGAGCCAGTAGCCCGACTGCCCGGAGACCTTGGCCATCTCCAGGTCGCAGCCCTTCACCCGGACCACCACCTCGATGATCTTCTCCGAGGACTTGACCGTGCGCTTGCCGATCTTCTTGGACTTCTTCTCCGTCTCCGTGCTCGGGTCGCCGGGGTTGCTGAACCCGGCGGCCTTGAGCTCGGTGACGAACTTGTCCTCGTTGCTGGCGCACGCCGTGAGGGCGGCCATGCTGCCGAGGACCAACAACGCGGAGATGATCCGTCGCTTCACGTTCAGCTGTCCTTCTTCGCACTGATGGTGCCGTCGAGCTTGCTGCCGTCCTTGGCCGAGGCGATGCACCAGATCTTGCGTTCGGCGCTGCCGCTCTTGTCCTTGCGCCACGCGTTCTCGCCGGGGACGAGCGTGGTGAGCTTGAGCTTCGACCCGTCCTTGACGAACTCGGAGTTCAGCGTCATCTCGCAGCGGGAGACGCCGAGGTTCGTCAGCGACTCGACGCCGGGGTAGGCGGCATCGGGGTAGTTCGAGGCGACGGGCAGCGTGTCGATCACGTCGAACACCTCGAAGTCGTGCGGCTTGTCGCACTCCTCGCGGCTGTCCGTGTTGAGCAGCTTGGCCGGCGCGACCTCGCCGATGCCGCAGGTGTTCTCGTACATGGCGAACACCGGGACCTGGCCGCCCTCGCCGTAGGTCAGCGCCTGGCTGTCGCCGCCGCCGGGAGCGGTGAACGCCCGGTGGGCGAAGATGCCGCCGGTGAACGCGGCCGCGGCGATGACGACGGCGGCGACGAGCGCGAGCACGCGGTTGCGCTTCTTCTTCGCCGGGTCGGCCGCGGGCGCCTGCCGGTACTGCTGGGTCTGCGCGGGAGCGATGCCGGTCGGCGGCGTCGGCTGGTTGCCGATGCTGGCGAGCATGGCGCGGGCCTGCGGGCCGGACAGCCGGGCGTTCGGGTCGGCGATCAGCAGACCCGTGATGACGGCGCCGAGGACACCGGTCGCGCGGGTCAGCCGCGGGGTCTCGCTCATGATCGCGTGCAGCGTCGAGGCCGTGGAGGAGCGTTCGAACGGGCTCCAGCCCTCGACGGCGTAGCAGAGGGTCGCGCCCAACGCCCACAGGTCGGACGCGGGACCGGCCTCGTGGCCGTGGATGCGCTCCGGCGACATGTAGGCGGGCGAGCCGATGAGGCTGCCGCTGGTCGTGAGGCGCGGGTCGTCGACGGCCTGGGCGATGCCGAAGTCGGTGAGCTTGACCTTGCCGTCCGGGCGGACCATCAGGTTGCCGGGCTTCACGTCGCGGTGCACGATCCCGGCCGCGTGCGCGGTCTCCAGCGCCGACAACGCCTGCAGCGCGATCGACACGACCTGGTTGGGCGGCATCGGGCCGTGCGTGCTGATCAACGTCGACAGCGTCGCCGCCTCGACCAGCTCCATGACGATGTACGTCGTGCCGTTCTCGTTGATCGCGTCGTAGACCGTCACGACGGCGGGGTCGTTGAGCTTGCCCGCCGTGCGCGCCTCGCGCAGGGCGCGCTCTTCGAGGATCCGGCGTTCCTCGTGCGCGATGCCGTCCGGCAGGTGCAGTTCCTTGATCGCGACGAAGCGCCCGATGTGCCGGTCCTGGGCACGCCAGACGATGCCCATGCCGCCGCGGCCGAGCTCGGCCACCAGGGCGTACCTGCCCGCGATGACGCGCGGTTCGACTGCCTGTCCGTGCACCTGCACTCCTACAACCTGGGAACCGAGGGCTGACGGTACTTGAGACCCGCCACCTGGAGGATCGGTTCCTAGACTTCCGGCGCTACAACCAGTTCGTGACCTGCGGCACGCAGGGCCGCCACGGCCCGATCGAGGTCGGTCTGCTTCACGAGCAGGTGGTCGGTGTCGTAAGTGGACAGCGCGAACAGCGAGACGCCCGCGGCGGCCAGTTCCCCCGCCAGCGCGGCCATGATGCCGGTGAGCGTGAACTCCAGCGGGCCGCGCACGGTGAGCAGCCGCCAGCCCTTCTCCGCGCTGTCCCCTCCGACGGGGAACGACGAGGGCGCGATGACCGACACCTCGTCCGGGGTCCTGGTGACCGACACGAGCACGTCGGTGAGGTCGAGCAGCCCGGCGGGGACTGCGGCGTCCGGCGCCAGGCGCGTGACCGTGTACTCGCCGGGACGGACGTCGACGATGAGCCGCTTCATGGCCTCAGCCTTCAACCACCAGTGGGCTGGAGGCAACTTCCGTGCCGTCCGGGAGTGTCGAAACGACGAAGTCCGCGAACGCGTTCGGCGCCGCCTTCACCAGCTCGCGCAGGCACGCTACGGCGAGCTCGCGCAGCTCGACGTTGATGTGCTCGGTCGCGCGCATCGCGATGAAGTGCCGCCACGAGCGGTAGTTGCCCGTCACGACGATCTCGGTGCCCGTGGCGTTGGGCAGCACGGACCGGGCGATCTGCCGCGCGCGCCGGCCGTTGACGGTCTTCTCCAGGCTGTGCACGAGGTCCTCGTAGGCCTTCAGGCTCGCCTCGGTCGCGGCGACGAACCGGGCGTGCAGCTCCGGGTCCTGCGCGATCAGCGACGGCTCGACGACGTCGGTCGGGTCGGTGCGCTGGGAGAGCTGCGAGTACGAGAAGTGCCGGTGCCGGATCAGCTCGTGGGTGAGCGAGCGGGGCAGCTCGGTCAGGTAGAGCGTCGCGCTGCCGTGCTCGAACGCGGCGAGGTGGCCGACGTCGAGCAGGTGGTGCAGGAACGTCGCGTTGGTGTTGGTCATGGGGTTCGAGCGGTCCCACGACTGGTAGCAGGCGCGGCCGGCGAACTCGACGAGCGCGGCGCCGCCGTCCGCGTCGGTCGTCCACGGCACGTCGTCCGGCGCGATGAACTCCGTCTTGGCCACCAAACGCACTCTCGGCATGGCTCGACAGTAGCTCTGGCGTCAGCCGGTGGTTGCACGATGTCAGAAGTGACGTCATAGTGGTGTCATGGATCTATCGCCGTACATCGCGTCACTGCGCGAGGACTTGGCGACGGCCGCGTCGGCGGGGGACGAGAACACCCGCCGGACGGCCGCCGCGTTGTCCGCAGCGCTCGAGCCAGCCGCGCGACTGGCGATCATGAACGCACTGTCCGACCTGGCCGCGGAGGTCACTGCCTCCCTGGACGGCCAGGTCGTGGACGTTCGCCTGTCCGGTCGTGACGTCCAGGTGGTCGTCACGGGATCGGCCGAACCGGAGCCGGAGCCCGCACCGCGGCACGAGACGCCGTCGTTCGGCGCCGGTGACGCCACGGGTGACATCAGCCGCATCACGCTGCGCATGATCAACGAGCTCAAGTCGAAGGCCGAGGCCGCCGCGGCGGCTCAGGGCGTGTCGCTGAACTCGTTCATCCAGCAGGCCGTGGGCGGTGCGGTGCAGGGCAAGCACAAGCACCACGGGCACAAGGGGTGGAGCGGGAACGCCGGCTCGGGGTCGCGCGTCCGCGGATGGGTGCAGGGGTGAGCGAGATGACCGAACCGACGGAACAGCCGGGCGTGGTGCGTCAGCAGAGCTTCGAGCTCACGGGTGTCGCGGAGATCGACATCTCGCTGCTCAGCGGCCGGGTGCAGGTGAACCTGACGAACGAGCCGGGTGTGCACGTCGAGGTGCGGCACGACCCGGCGGCGGGCAGCTCGTGGACGGAGGGCCTGTCGAGCGTGCTGAGCTGGGTCAGCGGCCAGTTCGGCGACAAGGCGGCCCCCGCGGCCGCCGGTCCCGGGGAGGCCGTGCGCGAGGCCCGCGTCGAACTGCTGGGCAATCGTTTGCGCATCGAGTCGTCGAAGGCGCTGCCGTTGCGCGCGGTGCCGTTGTCCGTGGTGGTGTCGGCGCCCATCGGGTCGCACGTGTCGTCGCGGACCGGCGCGGCCGACGTCGTCGTCACCGGTGGCGCGGGCCGGCTCGACCTGAACACCGGCACCGGCAGCGTGTCCGCGGACAGGGCGACCGGCGAGGCGAAGGTGAACTCGGGCGCGGGCACCGTCCGGCTCGGCACGATGCTGGGCGCGCTGAAGGCCAAGACCGGCAGCGGTGACGTCGAGGTGTCGTCGATCGGCGGCACGAGCACGCTGGTCACCGGGACCGGCGACGTGTGGCTGGGCGCCGTGCAGGGCAACGTCCAGGTGCGCACCGGCAGCGGTGACCTGACCGTGGCCGACGCCGCCTCGGGCGAGATCCAGCTCGGCACGGGCTCGGGGCACATCCGCGTCGGCGTCCGCCAGGGCACGCTCGCGCGCATCGACCTGGTGTCCACGTCCGGCACCGCCCGCAGCGACTTCGACGTCTCGGCGGAGCTGCTGGGCGACGCGCCGCTGACGGTCACGGGCCGCACGGGCAGCGGCAACGCGCTGGTGACCGCCGCCGCGAGCTGACCGGGGGGTCGGAGGAGACGACGTCCCCGGTCAGGGCTCCTGGAACGGCTTGGAGCCGCCGGGGACGTCGTCCGGGAAGATCGGGCACCGGATCTCGCCGGTGAGGAACTTCCGGACGAAGCTCGAGAACGTCCCGTCGTAGGACCAGCTCTGCCGCAGGTCGGTGATCACCACGGTCCACTCGTCCGGCTCGCCGCGGGTGTACCAGAGGCAGTGGTCGCCGTTGACCGTGACGCCCCACGGCAGCAGCCCCGGCGACTCGGGGTGCACGCGCAGCCCCGGCTGGCGGCGCAGGGCCCGCAGGACCTTGGGCGCCTGCGTCATCCAGTTCAGGAACCCGGCCCGCGCGGTCGGGTGCAGGATCCGGACGTACCCGCCGACGATCAGCGGTGGGTACGCCTCGGCGAGGTGGACGTAGTCGGTGGGCAGCGCTGTGCCCGCGCGTGCTCTGACCGCGTCCCAGTCCACCGGGTCGGGACGCCGTTCCGGCGCTCCCAGCAGGTCGATCCACTCGTCAGGCGGCACCGCTCACCTCCGTGACCCTCAAGCATCGCCTGTGGCACTCGGAACTCGGTTGTACCGCAGTCCATCGACGACCAGTGAGACAACCGCGTCGAACTCGTCCTCGACGTGGGGACTTCCCCACTGCCGGGCGTGAGCCGGGTGGTGGAACATCTGCGTCGCGTCCCACACCGCCTGCGCCGTCCTGGCGGCGTCGTCCGTCGAGAACTCCTGGGTTTCCACTCCCGCGGAGATGATGCTTGTGAGCTGCCCCACCAGGTGTTCGAGGTGGTACTCGACGACGCCGCTGCTCTCGTTGACGAGCGTCTTGTACGTCGTGAACAGCTCCAGGTCCTCGGAGTGCGAGCGCCGCTTGTTCTCGAAGAGCTTGCGCAGCCAGGCCCTGAGCGTCTCGGCGGCGGTGAGGCCCTCGTCGAACGCGGGCGTCATCTCCTCGTGGATCGCGGAGAGCCAGCGCCGGGTCACGGCCTCCCGCAGAGCGGCCTTGGTCGCGAAGTGGCGGTAGACGCTGCCGTGGCTGACCCCGAGCGCCTTGGCGACGTCGACCACCGTCGCCTTGGCGGGCCCGTACCTGCGCAGCACCTCTTCGGTCGCCACGAGGATCGCCTCCGCGGTCAACGCCTCCGCCACTGCACTCACCTCTCGCTGTCGAGCATCGCCATCTGCTGCTCCGGGTACCGCGTGCCCGCGGCGGCCCCGACCGGGACGAGGGCCTCGATCTCCCGCAGCTCCTGCTCGGTGAACGTCACGTCGACGGCACCGACGGCCTCCGCAAGCCTCGCACGCTTGGTCGTGCCGACCAGAGGCACCACGTCCTCCCCGCGCGAAGCCACCCACGCGATCGCGAGCTGGGCGACCGTGACGCCCTTGTCCTCCGCGATCCGGCCGAGCCCGTCGACGAGCTCCTGGTTGCGGGTCAGGTTCTCGCCCTGGAACCGGGGCGTGTGGCCGCGGTAGTCGCCGGCCTCGATGGTGAGCGGCGTGGCCGAGATCAGGCCGCGCGACAGCACGCCGTACGCGGTGATGCTGATGCCGAGCTCGCGGGTGGTCTGCAGGATCTCCCGCTCGACGTTGCGCTCCAGCAGGCCGTACTCGATCTGGAGGTCCGCGATCGGGTGGACGGCGTGCGCCCTTCGGATGGTCTCGGCGCCGACCTCGCTCAGGCCGATGTGCCGGACGCGGCCCTTCTCGACCTGCTCGGCGATGGCGCCGATGGTGTCCTCGATGGGGACGTTCGGGTCGAGCCGCGCGGGCCGGTAGACGTCCACGTGGTCGGTGCCGAGGCGCTGCAGCGAGTACGCGAGGAAGTTGGCCACCGCGACCGGGCGCGTGTCGAACCCGATGAACGCGCCGTCGGCGTCGCGCATGCCACCGAACTTGACGCTGAGCTGCACCTCGTCGCGCCGGCCCTTGATCGCCTCCGCGACGAGCAGCTCGTTGTGGCCCTGGCCGTAGAAGTCACCGGTGTCGAGGAGCGTGACGCCCGCGTCGAGGGCGGCGTGGACCGTCGCGATGCTCTCGTCGCGGTCCGCCGGGCCGTAGGCGTTGGACATGCCCATGCAGCCCAGGCCGATGGCGGACACGACCGGACCGGTGGCGCCGAGCTGACGCTTCTGCATTTCGAACCCCTTCGTCGACTTCGTTGACCCCAGCCTGCCCGATGGACTGACAGATTTCAATATCTGTCAGTCCACTAGTTGTCAGCACTATTGACAAAAAAGTTTTGAACGTTCAAAGTGTTTTTTGCGATGAGAGACGTCATCTACCTGGACCGGATGGAGCAGGCCGAGACCCTGCTCAAGCCGCAGCGCGTGGAGGTGCTGCGGCAACTCGCTGCGCCGCGTTCGTGCACCGAGGTCGCCGAGGTGCTCGACCAGACGCCGCAACGCGTGCATTACCACGTCAAACAGCTGGTCAAGGCCGGTCTGGCCGCCCAGGTCGCCGAGCGCAGGGTGCGCGGCGTCCAGGAGGGCCTCTACCAGGCCGTGGCGCGGTCGTACTGGCTGTCGCCGCGGCTCGTCGGCCGGATCGGGTCGCGCGACGAGCTCGCGCTGGGCCACCTCGTCGACCTCGCCGAGCAGGTGCAGGCGGACGTGGCGGCGCTGGACCGGTCGAGCGAGCTGCCGTCCGTGGGCGTGTCCGGCGAGATCCGGGTGCGTCCCGAGGACCGCGCGGAGTTCCTGGCCAAGCTGCAGAACACCCTGCAGGACCTGTTCACCAGATATGGCGGCGCGGAAGGGGATGCGTTCCGCATCGCGCTCGCCTGCTACCCCAAGGGAGACAACCGATGAGCACCGGAACCGTCCGAGTTCGCACGTCCGCGCCCGCCGCCAGGGTCTACCGGGCGCTGACCACCGCCGACGACCTGCGCGTCTGGCTCGCCGAGCAGGCGCACGTCGACCTGGAGGGCGGTGAGTACGAGTTCTGGGGGCGCCACACCCCGGAAGGCGAACGCGGCCGGCAGAAGCTGCTGGGGGTGACCCCGTCCTCGGTGCGCTTCTCGTGGTTCCTGTTCGGCACCGAGTACGCGGTCGAGCTCGGCGTCGAGGAGCGCGACGGCGAGACGCTCATCGCGGCGACGCAGTCCCCGTACCCGACCTGGGGCCAGGGCGAGGACCAGTCGGAGGTCCTCCAGACGTTCTGGCCGCTCGTGCTGGGCAACCTCGTCGAGCACGTCGAGGGCCGGCCGGCGCTGGGGCTCCCCGACTTCACGACGCCCGAGCAGCGGTTCGAGTTCGACGTCGCGGCGCCGCCGGCGGCGATCGTCGACGCGCTGACCGACCCCGACAAGTTCGCGCGGTGGTTCGGCGCCCGCATGGAGATCGAGCCGCACGTCGGCGGCCGGTGGGCGATGGGCAGCCTCGACACCGAGGAGAACCCCGCGAAGGTCGTCGCGCTCGACGAGGAGCACTTCGCGCTGGAGTTCCCCGGCGGCATGGTGACGTCGTGGGAGCTGAAGGGCTCGGAGGGCAAGACGCGGCTGACGTTCGTGCAGAGCGGCTTCGACCCGGCGGACCCGCCCTACGGCCCGTGGCTGGGCTGGCTGTCCGGGTTCGCGGACCTGCGCCGGATGCTGGAGCTGCCGGACTGGCGGCCGATGTGGCACTCCTACGACCTCCCCGGCCTGCCCGACGGGGTGCTCGTCCTCGAATGATCGGGCGCCGACCCGCGGGTGAGAGCCAGATCATCCGGCTCTCACCCGTTCGCGCCTGGCTTCCGCCGGCGGAGGGTCGCTATCTTCGGCGCCGTGCTCGAGTCAGCGCGTGTAGCGGTAGCCGCGGTACTGATCGCCTTCTCCGTGACGATCGCGGCGTTCTTCAACTACTAGAACCACGCCATCACGATGGCCGGTGACGCCGCGAGGACGCTGAACCTCGCGAAGCGCCCGATCATGCCGGTGGCGACGAACATCGCGGTGGACATGCCCGCGAGCCCGGCGAGCACGCTCGTCGCCATGAACGGCGGCACGCCGACCAGCGCGCTCACGCCGTGCGTGCCGGCCATCCAGTTGGGGTGCGCCCGGCACTTGTCGTGGATCCACGCGCCCCACCGGTGCATCCGCGTGCCGGGCCCGAACCAGCGGTCCAGTCGCGACGGCTTCCCGCTCGGCTTGCGGCGCAGGAACTTCGGCAGGTGGATGTCGCCGCGCGCGGCGTAGAAGTAGAGCAGCTTGCCCAGCACCTGGCCGACCGCGACCGAGAGGCCGACGATCCAGAACGACGTGTCCGGCCAGCGCGCGCAGAGTCCCAGGACGAACATCTCGATGCTGATCAAGGGAACGATCGCCGAGCCGAGTGCGACCCCGAAGGTGAGGCCGATCAAGGCGAGCACCCGGCCGAGGCTACACACATCTCACTGCTCGAGGCGGACCTCGAGCGCGCCGGACACCCGGACCTCACGCAACGGACGCCCGCCTGCGTCCAAAGTGCGCACCGTGCCGTCACCCGTCCAGCCGAGTCGTTCGTAGAAGTTCCGCGACGCCTTGTCTGCTTCCGGCACCCACGCGATGCCCCGCGTCGCGCCGCTGTCCTTCAGCTCCCGCATGGCTTCGGCGACGAGCCGCGTGCCGTGCCCGCGCCGGCCCCACCGCGGTTCGACGAGGACGCTGAGGAGCGCGGTGGTGTCCGCGTCCTCCGGCAGCGAACCGTCCGCTTTGGCCACTTCGTCGTCAGGAGCCTTGCTGGCCACGACGAACCCGACCGTCCACTCCCCCTCGGTGGCGGCGAGGACCGCTCCCTGCCGCACGGCGAGCGCCCACGCCTCGTCGGTGTCGAGCGCGTCCAGCACCTCCTCCGGCAGCAGCTCGGCATAGGCGAGCCGCCACGTCTCCCGGTGGATGCGGACGATCTCCGAAAGGTCAGCAGCGGTGGCGAGGTGCACGCCGGCGTCGGCCATGAGCGCACCCTATCGACGCCGCGTCGCGGAAATGTCAGGGGTGCGTGGCAGCATCGCGGTCGTGCAGACGATGAGTGCGGACGTGGCCCGTCGAATCGCCCTGGGTGCCCAGGGTTTCACCGACCCGAGGCCGGCGGCGCCCACCCGCAGGCACCTGCAACGCGTCCTGTCCCGCGTGCAGCTGCTCCAGATCGACTCGGTGAACGTGGCCGTGCGCGCGCACTACATGCCGCTGTTCTCCCGCCTGGGCTCCTACGCGCCGTCGCTGCTGGACGAGGCCGCGTGGACGCACTCGTCGCGAAAACCACGCATGCTCGTGGAGACGTGGGCGCACGAGGCGTCCCTGGTGCCCGTCCCCGACTGGCCGCTGTTCCACTCGGGCGCGAAGAAGCGCGGCTGGTGGCAGAACTACCAGACGATCCTCGACCGCTCCCCGCAACTGGTCGACGACGTCCTGGCCGCCGTGAAGGAGCTGGGCCCGGTCGGCGCCGGTGCCCTGGAGAAGGCCCTGATGGGCGACTCGGGCCGCGCGAAGGGCCCGTGGTGGGACTGGTCGGAGGTCAAGCGGATCTGCGAGGTCCTGTTCGGCGTCGGCATCCTGACCACCGGCACCCGCCGCTCGTTCGAACGCCTCTACGACCTGACCGAACGCGTCATCCCGGCCGACGTGCTGGCCCAGAGGTGGGACCCGGACTCGGGCGCCCGCGAACTGGTCCAGCGCTCGGCCGTCGCCCTGGGCGTCGCCACCGAACCCGACCTGCGCGACTACTACCGCCTCGACCCGCGCCGCTCGCAGGCCGCGGTGGCGGCACTGGTCGAGCAGGGCGTCCTGGAACCGGTGGCCGTCGAGGGCTGGCGTGCCGTCGGCTACCGGCACCGCGATGCCGCGGCTCCGCGCCGAGTGCGGGGCCGGGCGCTGCTCTGCCCGTTCGACCCGCTGATCTGGGAACGGGCGCGCACCGAGCGGATCTTCGGCTTCCGGTACCGCATCGAGATCTACGTGCCGGAGCCCCGGCGGGTGCACGGGTACTACGTGTTCCCGTTCCTGCTGGACGGTCAGCTGGTGGGCCGCGTCGACCTGAAGGCGGACCGCGCCGCCGGGGTACTGCGCGTGCAGTCGGCGTGGGCCGAGGAGGGCGTGGACCGGCCGCGGGTGGCGGCCGAGCTGGCGGGCGAGCTGAAGCACATGGCCGAGTGGCTCGGGCTGGAGGACGTGCTGGTGGTGGAGAAGGGCGACCTGGCGGCCGAGCTGATCGCGGCCGTGCTCACCGGCTAGCCGCGTGCAGCTCGATCGCCTTCCGCATCGTCTCCCGGGCCCGGCCGCGGTCCCCCGCCACGTCGTAGGCGTAGGCGAGCCGGAACCAGGTCCGCCAGTCGTCCGGTGAAGCCTCGACCTCGGCGCGCCGCTCCTCGAACCACGAGTCCGCGGCGTCCCGGTCCACCCGCCCCGACGGACGGCGCGGCAGGGCCGAGACGTCCGGCAGCAGCCCGTCCGCGTCGAGCTCGCGGGCCATCTTCTCGGTCTCCCACCCGAACCGCAGGTTCGAGTACACGAGCCACACCCCGAGCAGCGGCAGGATCAGCACCCCGACGCCCAGCAGCACGCCGACCACCTCGCCGGTCCGCAGCAACGCGACCGCGCGACCGGCGAGCAGGACGAAGTAGACCGCGAGCGCCGCGATCAGCACCCCGACGGTGACGCGGACCTTCACAGGTCGAGGTACTTGTCGAGACCGACGGCCAGGCCGGGGCGGGACACGATCTCCCGCACGCCCAGCACGACGCCCGGCATGAACGACGTGCGGTGCAACGAGTCCTGGCGGATCGTCAGCGTCTCGCTCTCCCCGCCGAACACGACCTCCTGGTGCGCGATCATGCCGGAGATCCGCAGCGAGTGGACGCGCACGCCGTCGACCGAGGCACCGCGCGCACCCGGCTCCTCGACCGTGGTCGCGTCGGGCATCGGATCCATGCCTTCGCGCGCCGCCGCGATCAGGCGAGCGGTGTGGGCGGCGGTGCCCGAGGGGGCGTCCGCCTTGCGCGGGTGGTGCAGCTCGATGATCTCGGCCGACTCGTAGTAGCGGGCCGCGATCTCCGAGAAGCGCATCAGCAGCACGGCGCCGATGCCGAAGTTCGGCGCCACGAGCACACCGACGTCCGAACGGCCTTCGAGCAACGCCTCGACGGCGGCCAGCTTGTCCGCGTCGAAGCCGGAAGTGCCGACCACGCAGTGGATTCCGGCGTTGACGCAGAACTCCAGGTTCCCCATCACCACGTCGGGGTGCGTGAAGTCGACGACCACCTGCGCACCCGCGTCGACGAGGGCGGACAACGGGTCGTCGGCGTCGATGGCCGCCACGACCTCCATGTCCTTCGCGGCCTCGACCGCGCGGACCACCTCGGAACCCATGCGGCCCCGCGCGCCGAGAACTCCGACGCGAATCATGCAATCACCTCGTGTACCTGGTCCGGCAGATCGTCGGCGTGATCGTAAGGTCCCACCACCGCCGCGGCGACGGGCCTGCGCAGCAGCTCACGTGCGAGCAGCGCCACTTCGTCCGCGGAGACGGCGTCGATCCGCGCGAGGGTGGCTTCCACGCTCAGGTGGTCGCCGTAGTTCAGCTCGGACTTGCCGATGCGCGACATGCGGGAACTGGTGTCCTCCAGGCCCAGCACCAGCGCGCCGCGCAGCTGTCCCTTGCCGCGCGCCACCTCGGCGTCCGAGAGCCCGCCGCGGGCGACGTCCACGAGCACCTCGCGGATCACGCCGGCGGTCTCGCCGAGCCGGTCCGGCTGGCAGCCCGCGTAGACGGCGAACGTGCCGGTGTCCGCGTAGAGGCCGACCGACGAGTACACCTGGTAGGCCAGGCCCCGCCGCTCACGCACCTCCTGGAACAGCCGCGAGCTCATGCCGCCGCCGATCGCCGCGTTCAGGACGTTCAACGCGAACCGGCGCTCGTCGTGGCGGTCGAGGCCCTTCATGCCGAGCATCAGGTGCGCCTGCTCGGTGTCGTCGGTGTGCAGCACCAGCTTGCGGGCGTCGGCGATGCGCGCGCGACCCGCCCGCGGCGCCACCGCGCTGCCCTCCCGCGACAGCCGGTCGCCGATCGCCTTGCGCACCAGGCGCATCACGGTCGCGTGCTCGATGTTGCCCGCGACGGCGAACACCATGCGCGGCAACGTGTAGCGCTTCTTGTAGAACGAGAACAGGTTGTCGCGCTGCATGTCCTGAATGGACTTCTCGGTGCCGAGAACGGGACGCCCCAGCGCGTGTCCGCCGAACAACGCCTCGATGAACGCGTCGTGCAGCAGGTCCTCGGGGTCGTCGTCGCGCATCGCGATCTCCTCGAGCACGACACCGCGTTCGGTCTCGAAGTCGCGCGGACCGCAGATCGCCTCGAACACGACGTCCGCGACCAGGTCGACCGCCAACGGCAGGTCCTCGTCGAGGACGTGCGCGTAGTAGCAGGTGTGCTCCTTGGCCGTGAACGCGTTCAGCTCGCCGCCGACCGCGTCGATCTCCTCCGCGATGGCCGCGGCGGACCGGCGCGAGGTCCCCTTGAACAGCAGGTGTTCCAGGTAGTGCGCGGCACCCGCGACCTCGGGCCGTTCGTCGCGCGACCCGACCTGCACCCACAGGCCGACCGACGCGGATCGCACGCCCGGGATGCGCTCGGTGATGACCCGCAGCCCCGACGGCAGCATGCTGCGCCGCACCTCGGAGCCCGCGGACGTCTCGAGCACCCGCGTGCTGCCGGGCTTCTGCAGGTGCCCCGGCGTCGCAGTACGCGGACGGCCGCGGGTGGGTGCACCCGCGGCCGTCACGTTGTTGCTGGTCGCACTCACTGCGCGGGAGCCGCCTCGGCAGCAGCGTCCTCGGTGGCGGCCGGGGCGTCGGCCGGCTTCGCGGCGTCTTCCTCGGACACCACGACGAGGCTGATCTTGCCGCGCTGGTCGATGTCGGCGATCTCGACGCGGAGCTTGTCGCCGACCTTGACGACGTCCTCCACCTTCGCGATGCGCTTGCCGTTGCCCAGCTTCGAGATGTGGACGAGGCCGTCCTTGCCGGGCAGCAGCGAGACGAACGCGCCGAACGCGGCCGTCTTCACCACGGTGCCCAGGAAGCGCTCGCCGACCTTCGGCAGCTGCGGGTTCGCGATCGCGTTGATCAGGCCGATCGCGGCTTCGGCCGAGGGGCCGTCCGCCGCGCCGACGTAGATCGTGCCGTCGTCCTCGATGGAGATGTCGGCACCGGTCTGCTCGGTGATCGAGTTGATCATCTTGCCCTTCGGGCCGATGACCTCGCCGATCTTGTCGGTCGGGATCTTGACCGACGTCACGCGCGGCGCGTAGGCGCTCATCTCGTCCGGGTCGGAGATGGCCTCGGCCATGACCTCCAGGATGGCGTAGCGCGCGTCGCGGGCCTGGCCCAGCGCCGACGCCAGCACCTCGGACGGGATGCCGTCGAGCTTCGTGTCGAGCTGCAGCGCCGTCACGAACTCCTTGGTGCCCGCGACCTTGAAGTCCATGTCGCCGAACGCGTCCTCGGCACCGAGGATGTCGGTCAGCGCCACGTAGCGGGTCTCGCCGTCGACCTCGTCGGAGACCAGACCCATCGCGATGCCGGAGACCGGCGCCTTCAGCGGGACACCCGCGTTGAGCAGCGACAGGGTCGACGCGCAGACCGAGCCCATGGACGTCGAGCCGTTGGAGCCCAGCGCCTCGGACACCTGGCGGATCGCGTACGGGAACTCGTCGCGCTTCGGCAGGACCGGCATCAGGGCGCGCTCGGCGAGCGCGCCGTGGCCGATCTCGCGGCGCTTCGGCGAACCCACGCGGCCGGTCTCACCGGTCGAGTAGGGCGGGAAGTTGTAGTGGTGCAGGTAGCGCTTGTGCGTCTCCGGGGAGAGCGAGTCGATCTGCTGCTCCATGCGGAGCATGTTCAGCGTGGTGACACCCAGGATCTGGGTCTCGCCGCGCTCGAACAGCGCCGAGCCGTGCGTCCTGGGGATCACGGCCACCTCGGCACCCAGGTCGCGGATGTCGGTGAGACCGCGGCCGTCGATGCGGACCTTGTCGCGCAGGATCCGCTGGCGCACGAGCTTCTTGGTCAGCGAGCGGAACGCGGCGCCGACCTCCTTCTCGCGACCCTCGAACTGCTCGGCCAGCTTGTCGAGCGTGGCGGCCTTGATCTCGTCGAGCGTGCTCTCGCGCTCCTGCTTGCCCGCGATGGTCAGCGCCTGGGCGAGTTCGGCGGAGGCGGCGGACTCGACAGCCTCGAACGCGTCGGCCTGGTAGGCCGGGAACGTCGGGTAGTCGCCGGTCTCCTTGGCGGCGACCTGCGCGAGCTGCGCCTGCGCCTCGCAGAGGACCTTGATGAACGGCTTCGCGGCCTCGAGGCCCGCGGCCACGACCTCCTCGGTGGGGGCGACGGCGCCCTCGCCGACCAGGTCGATCACGTTCTCGGTGGCCTCGGCCTCGACCATCATGATCGCGACGTCGCCGGAGTCGACCACGCGGCCCGCGACGACCATGTCGAACACGGCCTTCTCGAGCTGCTCGTGCGTCGGGAACGCCACCCACTGGCCCTCGATCAGAGCGACGCGGACGCCGCCGATCGGGCCGGAGAACGGCAGGCCGGCGAGCTGCGTCGACGCGGACGCGGCGTTGATCGCCACGACGTCGTACAGGTCGGCCGGGTTGAGGCTCATGACCGTGATGACGACCTGGATCTCGTTGCGCAGACCGTCCACGAAGGACGGGCGCAGCGGACGGTCGATCAGGCGGCAGGTGAGGATTGCGTCCGTGCTCGGACGGCCCTCGCGCCGGAAGAAGGAGCCGGGGATGCGGCCCGCGGCGTACATACGCTCCTCGACGTCCACCGTGAGGGGGAAGAAGTCGAAGTGGTCCTTCGGGTGCTTCGACGCCGTGGTGGCGCTCAGAAGCATCGTGTCGTCGTCCAGGTACGCCACCACGCTGCCGGCGGCCTGGCGCGCGAGGCGCCCGGTCTCGAAGCGGATGGAGCGCGAGCCGAACTTGCCGTTGTCGATTACGGCAGTCGCCTCGTGGACTTCAGTGTCCGTCATTTACTTGTTGCTCCTCGTCTTTCGGACACCGCTCACGCGTTCTGACGAGGCCGGTCTTCGATCGAAGTCCTCTGGGGCGTTTCCACCAGAGGGCCACTACCGAGGACCGGCGCGGAAACTGCTTCGCGCGACGCGGGTCCTGTGTTTCGTTCCTCTTTGCAACCAGGGATCTGTATACACCCGGTTGTGCGCCGAGGGGGAGTGACCGGCCGGTCACTCCCCCTCGGCGAAGATCACCTGCGCAGACCGAGGCGCTGGATCAGCGCGCGGTAGCGGTTGATGTCCACCTTGGTCAGGTAGTTCAGCAGACGGCGGCGACGGCCGACCATCAGCAGAAGACCACGGCGGGAGTGGTGGTCGTGCTTGTGCTGCTTGAGGTGCTCGGTGAGGTCGGCGATGCGCTTGCTCAGCAAAGCGACCTGCGCCTCGGTCGAGCCCGTGTCCGAGTCGTGCAGACCGTACTCACCGAGGATGGACTTCTTCTGGTCCGTGGACAGTGCCACTGGGTGGTTCTCCTACTTGTTCAGGTCCGTGCGGCCCCGCGCCCGCCGAATTGCTGGCCGGGGTAGCCGGTGCTGGCCGCCACGGACCGCAGCCAGACCCAACTGCGAAGGCTATCAGGCACTGTGCTCAGCGGCGCGCTGACGTGCGCAACCCCACCCGCGACACGGGTGTGTAGACGCCTCCGGCACTGCTCACGAGCACCGCCTCGGACGGTTGCCACGGGCTGCTCAGGAAGTCCGGCATCGCCTGGCCCCCGTACCCGTAGGCCACCGTCAGGTGCGCGAACCAAGTGTCGTCGGCACCCGCTGCCCTTGCCAACTCATTTAGGCGGCCGTCGATTCCCGCCCAGAGCACCTTTCCGCGGAAGACGCCGAAGTTCCGGAGCCGGATCTCGGGCACCTCGTGGCCCTCGAGAGCTTCAAACCGCCGGTGATCTGCGATTTCACCGTGGAAGCACAGCGTGATGTGCCACTTCTCCGGCTTCGTCCACTCCAGGCCGACGTCCGGGTCGAGCACCGCCCGCAGCTCCTCGACCACCCGCGGCGGCGGGAAGAGCGCGGTGAAGAACCTCACCTGCCGGCGGCCCTGATGACCCGGCGGAACAGGTCGGCGATCGCGGGGAAGTCGTCGGCGAGCAGGTCGGCGGCCTGCTGGAGCTCGGCGCGGTCCGCGACGCGGCGCAGCACGGGGTACGCGGCGCTCTCGTCGCCGTTGACCGGCAACGAGTCGCGGGACACCGTCGGCTTCGACTCGCGCACGTCGTCGAGCGCGCGTTGCAACGCCTCCGGCGCCCCGGTCGCCACGTCCGGCGTGAGGACCTTGCGCTCCAGCATGATCATGCGGGCGAGCACGGACGGGTTGCCGATCTTGGCGCGCCGCCCGCTCATCACCTGGCTGAGCATCGGCGCGCTGATCCCCAGCACGTCCGCGAGCTGTGCCTGCGACACGTTGAAGGCCACGACCAGACGGCGCACCCGGTCACCCAAGGGCTCCCCGTACCACTCCCGCTGAAGCGCGAGGTTGCGCTGCACGATCTTGTGGTCCTCCACCGTTGGCCTCTCCCGTAGCCCGCACACTGCCCCGCATCCTGCCAGCACAGCGGCTCTCAGATGCCCATTTCGCCTGATCTGACGGTCACGACCCCGCGAGCAGTTCCCTCGTCCGGTCGACATCGCGGTGCATCTGCTCGAGCAGTGCCTCGACGGAGTCGTACTTCTCCATCTCGCGCAGCCTCTCGACGAAGTCGACGGCGACCCGCTGGCCGTAGTAGTCCTCGTCGACGTCCAGCACGAACGCCTCGACGCGGCGCTCCCGGCCGGAGAACGTCGGGTTGGTCCCCACGCTCACGGCGGCCTTGAGCTTCTGCCCCTTGGCGTCGGTGAACCAGCACGCGTAGATGCCGTCGGCCGGCACCGCGGCGAACTTGGGCGTCGACAGGTTGGCGGTCGGGAACCCCAGGTCCTTGCCCCGCCCGTCGCCCTTGACGACGATCCCTTCGAGACGGTGCGGGCGCCCCAGCGCCTCGGCCGCCGCCTTCACGTCCCCCGCGTCGATGCACGCGCGGATGTAGGTGGACGAGTACGTCACCTCTTCTGCGGACACCAGATCAGCCCCCTCGGTCGCGAATCCGAACCGCTGCCCGAGCTGGCGCAGCAAGGCGACGGTACCGGCCGCCTTGTGCCCGAAGGTGAAGTTCTCGCCGACGACCACCGCCGCGGCGTGGAGCTTCTCGACCAGGACCTCGTGCACGAACTCGTCGGCGGGCATCCGCGAGGTCTCGAGGCTGAACGGCACGACGACGAAGTGGTCGATGCCGAGCTCCTCGACCAGCGCGGCCCTGCGGCGCAGCGTGGTGAGCTGCGCCGGGTGGCTGCCGGGGCGCACGACCTCGGACGGGTGCGGGTCGAACGTCATCAGCACGGACGGCAGGCCGCGCTCCCGCGCGAGCTCGACGGCCCTGCCGATGAGCGCCTGGTGCCCTTTGTGGACACCGTCGAACACACCGATGGTGACCACGCAGCGGCCCCAGCCGCCGGGGAGGTGGTCGAGACCGCGCCAGCGTTGCACGGTGATCAGCCTACGTCGGGAGGCCGGACCGCTGCTCGACACCTGTCTCAGCCCGCGGGGCTGAGCACGACCACGGGCTTGCAGGCGGTGCCCTCGTCCTTGGCCAGGGCGATGACGTGCCCGTCCGGCCCGAACACGCCGTAGGTGCCGTCGATCCCGCCCGCGCGCAGCCGCTGCCCGTGCGAGAGGGCCGAGGCCTCGGCCGGGTCGATCTCGCGGCGCGGGAACGCCGTGGCGACGGCCGCGTCGAGGTCGAGCGACAGGCCGGGCGTGTCCTCCAGCTGCTGGAGCGTGCGCGCCACGCGCAGGTCGAACGGGCCGACCCTGGTGCGGCGCAACGCCCCCAGGTGGCCGCCGACGCCGAGCGCGGAGCCGAGGTCGCGGGCCAGTGCGCGCACGTAGGTGCCGGAGGAGCACTCGACCATCACGTCGAGCAGGACCGTCTTGTCCTCACGGCGCGTGAACAGGACGTCGAAGCGGTGCACGGTGACCGGCCGTGCGGGGATCTCGACCTGTTCACCCGCACGCACCCGTGCGTACGCGCGCTTGCCGTCGATCTTCACCGCGGACACGGCCGACGGCACCTGCTGGATGGGTCCGGTCAGCTTCGCCACCTCGGCGGCGACCGCCTCGTCGGTCACGTCGGAGGCGTCCACAGTGGACAGGACCTCGCCCTCGGCGTCGTCCGTGGTGGTGGCCGCGCCGAGCACGATCGTCGCGAGGTAGGCCTTGCTGTCGAGCGCGAGGTGGCCGAGGAGCTTGGTGGCGCGCTCGATGCCGAGCACGAGCACGCCGGTGGCCATCGGGTCGAGCGTGCCGGCGTGCCCGACCTTGCGGGTGCCGAGGATCCTGCGCACACGCGCCACCACGTCGTGCGAGGTCATGCCGTCCGGCTTGTCGACGACGACCAGGCCCGGCGCAACAGAGGGTTTCACGGCGGAGAAGCTTAAGCGACGCGCAGGGCGTCCCAGCGACGACGCCGGATCTGCACCGGCACGGTCTCGCCGCGCTCCTCGGCCTCGAACACCGCGGCACGCGCGCGCCGCCACCACACGAGCATCCGCCAGCCGCCCACCACGAGCACCAAGACGCAGAAGCTCAACGCCACGCGGAACGCCGTCGCGGGCGCGAGAACGCCCTCGACGAGGTCCAGCAGCACGCCGACGCCGAGTGCGGTCACCGTGACCGCGAGGAAGCCGCCGACGTTGACCAGACCGCTCGCCGTGGACTGGCGGTGCGACGGGTTGTAGTCCCGCGCCAACGCGAACGCCACGCCCGAGATCGGCCCGCCGACGGTCAGCACGAGGAACACGACGGCGATGACCGGCGCCGGCACGCGCCCGCCCGGCCACAGCAGCAGCACGGCCCACCCGGCCAGCGCGAACGCCAGGAACCCGACCGAGATCGGCATGCGCCACTCGGGGTTGCGCGAGAACAGGCCGCCGATGATCGGGCTCGCCACGATCGCGCCGATGACGAGCAGGCCGAGCGTCGAGGACGCGGCCTTGGCCGACATGCCCTGCGCCTGCACGAGGTACGGGTAGCCCCACAGCAGGCCGATGACGGCCGGCGTGGACATCGTGCTGAAGTGCGCCCAGAAACCCAGCCGGGTGCCCGGCACGCTCCACGCCTGCCGCACCTTCGGCCAGATCCTGCGGAACGGCACGACTTCCGGCTTGGGCGCGACGAACCCGGCCGGCACGTCGCGCACCCGCAGGAACGCCACGGCCGAGTACAGCGCGGTGAGGCCGCCCGCGATGAGGAACGCCCACGTCCACCCGATCGAGCCGAGCATCAGCGTCAGCGGCACGGTGGCGACGAGGTTGCCGACCCCGCCGATCGCGGCCGTGACGGCGACGACGAGCGAGTACTGCCGCGGCGGGAAGTGCGTCGCGACGAGGCGGATCACGCTGATGAACGTCATCGCGTCACCCATGCCCAGCACGGCTCGCGCGGTGAGTCCCAGCGCGTAGGAGTCGGCGACGGCGAAGAGCACCTGACCGGTGCCCATGAGCAGCGCGGCGACGGTGAGGATCCGGCGCGGCCCGTAGCGGTCCACGAGCAGGCCGGTGGGGATCTGCATGAGGGCGTAGACACCGATCTGCAGCACGGTGAACACACCGAGCTGCGCGGGTCCGAGCCCGAAGCGTTCGCTCGCCTCCAGTCCGGCCACGCCGAGCGTGGTCCGGTGGAACAGGGCGGCGAAGTAGACGAGTACGGCGGTGGTCCAGATCAGCCACGAGGTCCGGGTGGCGCGATCGACCGACGGCAAGACGGCACTCTCCCAGGTTGAGGGTGGGCAACATTAGTTACATCGCCTAAACAACCTTTTTGGTCACGGTCTCATGCCGTGAGGTCGACCACAGCGGCCGATCGGGGCGCCTGGTCGTGGGCCTGCTCACACCTACCGGACCGCGCCCTCCACGGCCCACTCCCCCGACCGCGTCCGCCACACCACCGCCACGAGCCGCAGCACCATGAACGCCGACAGCCCGGTCCAGATGCCGGCCAGCCCCCACCCGAACGCGTACGAGGCCCACACGAGCGGCAGGAACCCGACCACCGCCGACCCGAGCGTCGCCGTGCGCATGAACTTCACGTCGCCGGCGCCGAGCAGCACCCCGTCCAACGCGAACACCACACCCGCGATCGGTTGCAGCGCAACGAAGAACCACCAGGCGTGCGGGATCTCGCCGAGCACCCCGGCGTCCGAGGTGAACGCGCGCGGCAGCACGGTGAACAGCGCCGCGAACAGCACCCCGAGCCCGATGCCGAACACCAGCCCGTACCGCGTGACCTGCCACGCGAGCTTCTCCGCCTGCTTGCGCCTCGACGCCCCCAGCGCCGCGCCGACGAGCGACTGAGCCGCGATCGCCAGCGAGTCGAGCACCAGCGCGAGGAACGTCCACAGCTGCAACACGACCTGATGCGCACCCAACGCACCGACGGACGTCCGTGCCGCGACGGAAGCCGCACTGATGAAGCACGCCTGGAACGCCAGGCTCCGCAGAACCAGATCACGCCCCATGCCGAGCTGCGCGCGCATGGCGGTCCACTGCGGCCGCATCGACACGTGCTCCGCGAAGAGCGCCTTGAAGAAGAGCCCGGCGGAGAGCACCTGCGCGACGACGTTGGCGACGGCGGAGCCCTCCAGCCCCCAGCCCGCGCCGTAGACGAGCGCGGGACACAGCACCGCGCTGATGCCGTTGCCGATCAGGATGTACTTGAGCGGCCTCTTCGTGTCCTGGACCCCGCGCATCCACCCGTTGCCGGCCATCGTGACGAGGATGAACGGCGCCCCGAACAACGCGATGCGCACCCACTCCACCGCCGCGTCCGCGACGGCCCCGCCACCCGCCAGCAGCTCGGCCAGCGGCCGCGCGAACACCTGCCCCAGCAGCACGACGAGCACCCCGGCGGCCAGCGCGAGCCACGTCGCCTGCACGCCCTCCTCGACGGCCTCCTGACGCCGCCCGGCCCCGTGCAACCGGGCCGTGCGCGCCGTCGTGCCGTACGAGAGGAACGTCAGCTGCGTCGACACCTGCGTGAGCAGCACTCCGCCGAGCGCCAGCCCGGCCAGCGGCAACGCCCCCAGGTGCCCGACCACCGCCGTGTCGACGAGCACGTACAACGGCTCGGCCGCCAGCACCCCCAGGGCGGGCACCGCCAGCCCGATGACCCGCCGAGCGGGAACCCGATCCTCCACCCGTCGAACCTAGGCTCTGACGAGCGCTCCCGTCCGGTGACGACGAACACTCACCCGACTGCGCCTCACAGACCCTGCGGCAGCCCGAACACCCGCTCCCGCGCCACCGCGAGCGCCGAGTGCAGCGCCCCCGCCCGCACCGGGTTCGCCGTGACCTGCGCGAGGTGCACCGGAGTCCGCGGCACCACGATCTTCCGCAGCTCCACCGAGACCAGCTCGCACAGCGTCTCGCCGCCGGTCTGCGCCACCGCGCCCGAGAGCAGCACCAGCTCCGGGTCGAGCACGCACACCACGTTCGCCAGCCCCAACGCGATCCTGCGAGCGAGGTCCGTCAGGAACGCGCGCCCCTCGGTCCCCGCCGTCAGGGCGTGCGCGACGGCCTCCAGCCCGGACTCCTCCGTGATCCCGTGCGTCGCCGCCAGTGCCACGATCGCGTCGCTGTCGACGAGGTCGCCGTACCGGCCGCCGGGGATCTGCATGGAGTCGATCTCGCCCGCGCCGCCCGTGACGCCGCGCAGCAGCACGCCGTTGACGACGACGGCCGACCCGATCTCGTCCGCCGGCCAGAACAGCACGAAGTTCCGCACGCCGGCGGCCCGCCCGGAGCTCATCTCCTCCAGCGCGGCGAGGTTGATGTCGTTCTCGATCGACACCGACGTGCCCAGCAGGTCGCGCAACGTCGAGGGCAGGTCGACGTCCACGAGCCCCGGCAGGTGCGGCGCGAACCCGAGGTGCCCGGTCGACGGGTCCACCGCGCCCGGCGTCCCGACGACGACGTGCGCCAGCGAGTCGAGCCGCAGCCCCGCCAGCGCCGCCGCCTTCTGCACCGTCTCGCGGAACGCCCGCAGCGTGTGCTCCTTGGGCATCGGCGCGCTGTGCTCGGCCAGCAACGCCCCGGTGATGTCCGCGACGACCACGTCGATCAGCTCGGGCGACAACGCCACCGCCGCCACGTACCCGACACCGCCGTTGACGGCCCACATCTGCGCCCGTGGCCCACGCCCGCCCCCGCGCAACCCGGTGCGGACGACCATCCCGTCCTCTTCGAGCCGGGCCAGCAGCTGGGCCGTGGCGGGCTTGGACAGCCCGATGACCTCCTCCAGCTCGGCACGCGTCATCGCACCGCTGCGCAACAACGTCTCGATCGCGGCGCGGTCGTTGATCTCCCGCAGCAGCCGCGGACTACCAGTCCGTGTCATGACCCCACCTGCTCCAACGCGCCCTTCAGCGCGGCGACGACCTGCTCGGCGCCTCCGTCGAACGTGAACCCGGCAGCCAGCCGGTGCCCACCGCCCCCGAGGACCTGCGCCACCTCACGAACATCGACCCGGCTGACCGCCCGCAACGACACGGACCAGTACCCGGGCCGCAACTCCTTCAGCACAGCCGCCACCTCGGCCTCGGAAGCAGAGCGCACGACGTCGATCACGCTCTCCACCTCCTCGCTGCGAACCTCCCGCGCGTCCTCGAGGCTCACGACCGCGTGCACCAGCCCCAGCCCACCCGCGGCAGCCGGATCGAGCTCGGCCTTCGCCAGCACCCGCGACAACATCCCGAGATACGCGAACGGATGCGCGTCCATCAACGGCCGCGTGACGCTGTACGCGTCCACCCCGGTCTTCAACAACCGAGCCGCCGTCTCGTGAGCAGTGGGCCCGGCCTTCCGGAATCCCCCGGTGTCGGTGACGAGCCCCGCGTAAAGACACCGCGCGATCGGCTCGTCGAGCTCGACGTCCATCTCGTCGAGCAACTTCAACGCGATGAGAGCAGTCGCCTCAGCGTGCTCGTCAATGCAATGCACAGTCCCGTACCGCGTGTTGGAGACGTGGTGGTCGACGACGATGACGGGCCCACGGGCATTGGCCACCCGATCCCCCAACGGCCCGAGCCGCTGCACGCTGCCGGTGTCCATGACCACGAGCAACTCAGGCGCCAACGGCACCTCGTCCCGGTGGACGAGCAACCCGGCGGTGTCCAACGCCTTGAGGCTCTCCGGCACGACCTCGGGCTCCCCGAAAGCGACGCGCACGACGACCCCGCGCCGGTGCAGAGCGAGCCCCACGGCCAAAGCACTCCCGAGCGTGTCAGCGTCGGGGTTGATGTGACTGAGCAGCGTCACGTCACGGGCGCCGGCCAGCAACCGCGCGGCCTCGGCAATGGTGGTGCTCAGGTCGTCTGCCACAGGGAGACGTTAGCCGCTGACCGCCCGAATGTGCTGTCCGGCACCCTCGGACAAGACAGTTTCCAGCCGACAAGCGAAGCCGAAGGCGAGCACGCGAAGGCGAAGGCGAAGGCGAAGCCGAGCACGCTTCTACCGGCAG
>NZ_DASVFL010000171.1:0-21592 GCF_036380075.1 Lentzea sp.
GCGGCGAAGTGGGAGAAGGAGTCGCCGACGTTCGGCCGCTACCAGGCCGCGTCCGACCTGCTGGCGTGCCCGACCTGGCCGGCGCGCAACCCGGACCGCTGGATCGGCCCGTGGAACCGCAAGACGCCGAACCCGGTCCTCGTGGTCGGCAACTACTACGACCCGGCCACGCAGTACATGTTCGCGCAGCGCATGGCCAAGCAGCTCGGCAACGCGCGGCTGATCAGCGTGGACTCGTTCGGCCACTGCATCCTGGGCCGCTCGGCCGCGACGGACGCCGCCGTGGCCCGCTACCTGGTCGACCTCGTGGCTCCGGCCGAGGGCCAGGTGTTCCAGCCGAACGTGCAGCCGTTCGCGTAGGCCGACCGGTCAGAGGAAGGCGCTCCGCACGATGAGCACCACTGCGCTGGCGCCCGCGACGACCAGCATGGGCGTCCGGACGCCCTTGGCGTCGAAGCGCCGGCGCAGTGGTGTGGAGAGCAGGAAACCCGCGATCAGGAACGGCACCAGCAGCACGCCGTTCCACAGCTTGTGCGCCGTGACCGTCCCGGCGACGGTGAGCCCGACGAGCGACGTGACGGACCCGAGGGTGAAGAACGCCGCGAGGGTGGCCCTGACCTGCGGACCGCTCTCGTTCTGGTAGACGAGCGCGATCATCGGCCCGCCGACCGACGTGGCCGTGCCGAACGACCCGCTCGCGACACCGGCCGTCACCAGCGAGCGCGGGGTGGGCCGCGGCCGCCACGACACCAGCGAGAGCAGCACGCAGGCCAGGACGGCGACACCGACGACCACGCTGAAGCTCTTCCGGTCGAGGGAGTCGACGATCCAGATGCCGACGACCGTGCCCGGCAGGCGGCCGAGCATCGCCCAGCCGACGCCGCGCCAGTCGACGTGACCGAACTCCCTGGCCAGCGACATCACCGCGTGCGCGCTGGCGATCACCAGCACGGGCACCGGGACGAGCGCCGGGTCCAGCAGCGCCAGCAACGGCACCGCGACCAGTGCCAGGCCGAAGCCGATCAGGCCTTGCAGCAGGCCTCCACACGCGACGACCACACCCGCCAGCGCCAGCAACCCCCAGGACATGGTTAGCAACGCTACAGATCAGGTGGATCACGCCGTCGGCGGCAACCCGAACTTCGCGAACAGCGCGAGGTCGAAGAACGACGAGACGCGCGTGATCCGGTCGCCCCGCACCTCGAGGACCTGGAGGTTGAACGGCCGGAACACGCCGTCGTCCGCGCGCAGGTAAAGGCCGTAGGCGGGCTGGCCGCCGGCCTCGACGGCGATCATGCGCGCGCCGTGCGGCACCGCCGGACACTGGTTGTCCAAGTGCCACGCGACCATGGCCGGGCCCCGGTACCACTGCGGGAACGGCGGCATCTCCCAGACGACGTCCTCGGCGACCATGCCGATGATCGCCGGGATGTCCTTGGCCTCGAACGCCTTCACCCACCGGTCGAGCAGCGGCTTGGCGCCGGCCGGTTCGACGACCTGCTCCTCGGTGAGGTCCGCCAGCTGCGCGTGCGCCCGTTGCAGGGCGCTGTTGACGGCCGCGACCGTCATGTCCAGCTCGTCCGCGGTCTCGGCGGCGCTGAGCCGCAGGACGTCGCGCAGGATCAGCACCGCGCGTTGCCGGGGCGGGAGGAGCTGCAGTGCGGCGACGAACGCCAGCCGCGTCGACTCGCGTTCGGTGACGATGGCCGCCGGGTCGGTCGGGAACGGTTCCAGCCACGGGATCTCGTGGTCCTGGGTGAGCTGGTCGTGTTCCGTCGCGCCGGCCGAGAGGTCGAACGGCAGCGGCCGCCGGGTGCGGCTGTCGAGCGCGGTGAGGCAGACGTTCGTGGCGATCTTGTACAGCCACGTGCGCACCGACGACCGGCCCTCGAACTTGCCGTACGACTTCCACGCCCGCAGGTAGGTCTCCTGCACCAGGTCCTCGGCGTCGTGCAGCGAGCCGAGCATCCGGTAGCAGTGCGCGAGCAGCTCCCGCCGGAACGGGTCCGCCGCGGTCTCGAAGTCCACTGTCACGGCTGTGCTCCGATCGAGTTCTGAAGCCGGGTGATGAGGGTGGCCACGTGCTCGGCGAGCTCCCGCGGCTCGTGCACCGTGAAGCCGAAGCCGAGGAACATCAGGTGGAACACGATCCGGTCGAGCGAGTCGGCGCCGGTGCGCATGCGGCACGACACGTCGTCGACCGGTTCCAGCACCACGGAAACGGGCGTGGTGCGTTCGGCGACGGCCTCCAGCGGCGCGTGGATCGTCAGCACGGCCTGGTAGGTGTAGACGCTCGACGCGACCTGCCGCGACACGAACTCGCCCAGGCTCTCCGCCGGCGGTTCGCGCGGCGTGAAGCGGGCGGCGAGCGCGGGTTCGGCGGTGATGCGGTCCACCCGGAACGTGCGCCAGTCCTCTTTGGACACGTCCCAGGCGACCAGGTACCAGCGCTTGCCCGTGTGCACGAGCCCCTGCGGTTCGACGAGGCGCTTCGCCGGCTCACCGCGCGTCGAGGCGTAGGTGAACCGCAGCTGCTGGTGGTCGCGGCAGGCGGCGGCGATGACCGTGAGCGTCTCGGGGTCGACCGTCGGACCGGCCGAGGTCAGGGCAGTGGTGTGCATCTGGAGGGCCTGCACGCGCCTGCGCAGCCGCGTCGGCAGGATCTGCTCCAGCTTGGTGAGCGCGCGGACCGACGTCTCCTCGATGCCCGCGACCGTGCCGTTCGCGGCGGTCCTGAGACCGACCGCGACGGCGACCGCCTCGTCGTCGTCGAGCAGCAACGGCGGCAGCTCCGCGCCGGCACCGAGCTGGTAGCCACCGGCCGAGCCGGGCAGCGACGTGACGGGGTAGCCGAGGCTGCGCAGCTTGTCGACGTCGCGGCGGATCGTGCGCACGTCGACGCTGAGCCGGTCGGCGAGCTCGGGGCCCGTCCAGTCGCGCCGCACCTGCAACAGGGACAGCAGCTTCAGCAGCCGTGCGGACGTCTCCAGCATGGTGGGAAGTCTAGATTCCATTGCGGACAACGGCCTCTGGTGGCTAAGGTTCGCGGTATGACTGCCGGGTCGGCCTTGTGCCGTGAGCGGAACGGTTGCCCGGCCCTGACTTGATCAGGGCCCCTCCACCCCGCGCGATGTTCCCCTTCGGGACAACGCGCACAGGGAGAGGAGGTGATGCGCAATGCTTCCCAACGTTGGTGATGTCTTCTCGGGGAAGGTCGTCTCGACCGTTCCCTTCGGCTCGTTCGTCGAGCACCCCGCCGGTGCACACGGGCTCCTGCACGGCCGCCAGGCCGAGGTCGGTTCCTCGGTGCAGGTGAAGGTGCTCGCGGTGGACGCCGAACAGCAGCGTTTCAGCCTGGAGCTGGCGTAGGTCCTCGATGACCGGGCAGAGGCGCCCTGCCCGGTCGTCACGACCTGCGGTACTCCGCGCACTCGTGCGCGAGCCGGTCGTGCAAGGTCTTGCGGTGCCCCTCCTCGAGGGGCGCCGGACCGAGCGCGTCCGCGGGGCTGGTCACGTTGTGCAGCAACCGGTACAGCACCACGTCCGTCGCGGTGTAGAGCCAGTCGTCCGCCCTGCCGGGTGGCGCGGCCGGCCCGAGCGCGTTCTCGAACCACGCCGGGAACAGCAGGTCTCGCGCGACCGCGTCCTCGACGCGACCGCGGATGCTCGCGCGCACCTCGGCGATGGCGGTGTTCCCCGCTGACTTGGCAGCGGTGTCCCTGGCGTGCGTGTCGTCGTCCGGCAGGTCCGGTCTCGTCTGCGTGGTGATGTGCTGCCACTGCCTGTAGTGCTTGCGCCACAACGACTCCGCGTTCGGCGGCAGGTGCGTCAGCGCCTCGGCCGCCTCGATGGCCTCGCGCGCGTTCCTGTCGTACTCGGCGATGGCCTTGCGGGTCAGCTTGGCTTCCTGCGGGGTGAACGTCCTGCGCGCGTAGGCTTCCTGGCCGGCCGCGATCCTCGTCAGCTGGTTCTCGGTGACGTCCGGCCACGTGTCGAAGTCGGCCTTCTCGGTGTTGCCGGCCCGCACTTTCCTGTTGAGCGCCACCAGGAGGCGTTCGAGGCGGTGGACGCTCTCGGCCAGCTCGCTGATGCGGTCGTCGGTCCTGGTGAGCTTCCTGGTGGTGTCGCGGAGCTGGTTCGCGGTGCTCAGTTGTCGTTGCGCCGCCTCGGTTTGGGAGTCGTCCATCCTCGTGGTCAGCGACTGGAGGTCCTTCTTGAGGCGGTCGAGCTTGTCCTCGACGGCCTTGAGCGGGTCGATGTTCATCCGCGCGTCCTCCAAGCCCACCAGGCGATCCCGGCCGCGGTGATGATCGCGGCCCAGCCGTGGGCCGGTGGGGTGAGGAGGGTGGCGGCCAGCGCCGCCGCGATCGCCGTGGTCCTGGCTCTGGGTTCCCACGGTTTGCTGCCGGTCGGGTCCACCAGGACCGCCGCCGCAGTGGCCACCGCCAGGAGGAGGGAGAGCAGGGACCAGCCGTCGAACCAGCCGATCGCGACGACGAACGCCGCTGCTGTGGTCGTGGCCGCTATCGCCCGGTTCGGGGTCGCCAGTTTGGCTGCTTCGGCGTCTCTTCTGGCTTGTACTACCGCTTGGACCTCTTGGTCCGTGGTGGCCAGGAGGGCGGGGAAGTCCGGGCTGCCCGGGCCTGCGGCTTCCAACGCCCGTAGGGCTGTTCGCAGGGACTGCTGGCGGTCGGCCAGGCGTGCGAACGGATCGGCTGCCATGCCCTGACATCGTGATCAACGGGGGTGTGGGGGGCTAGACCGGTGGGCCGAGTTGGTCCGGTTGCCGACGAACTTCGCTCGCTTGGGCTAGTTGTCCGGTTGTCTTGGCTGGGTGGGGTTGCCGCGGCCATGCGGGTGGTCACCTTGCGGGCGGCGGGCTTGCGGTTGCGTGCTTCCCTCTGGGGGCGCTGCCCCCAGACCCCCGCCAATCTGGTCAGGGGTGTCAAACCGCCGAAAGCGTGGCGGTTTGACACCCCTGACCAGGTGCAGCGAGTGCTGAGGCACGACTCGTGACGGGGACCCACCGGAACCTTCGTTTCAAACGAAAGCGCTCGGCTTCGCCATCGGACTGCTCGGCTTCGCCGTCGCTTGGGCTATGACTTCCGTTTTGCTTCCGGAGGCCAGACGACCTCGATCGGTACGCCGCTTGCCCGTGCTTGTTCGACCACGTCCGCCGTGCCGCCCTTGCCCTGGGCCGGGATGCCGTCCCAGACCGCCACTAACAGTTCGACGGAGGCGAGCATGCGTTCGTTCGCTGCCACGTAGGCCTGGCGTCCGCTCGACATGTGCGGGAGGACGCTGACCACCGTGGCGGCGGCTCGGAGCTCGTCGTAGTCGGCCAGTTGGTGGGGCTTCAGGCGTTCTCGGTAGTCCAGGGCGGGGAGGACGACCTCCACCTCGCCGCCCAGGGACAAGATCGCCCTGGCGAAGAGCTGGTCTGCTCCCGGTGCCAGGCAGGTCACGCCCACGAGCGGGCGGTCCAGGTCGTCCAGGACCTCCGTCAGGGCTGCCTGGACTGCGGGGATGCAGTCGTCGACCAGGTTGCTGTGCCCGGTGATGCCCACTCGCATCAGGCCGTCCTGATTGCTCTGATCGCGTCGCGGGTGTCCTGCACGGCGGGGATGTGGCGGTGTCGTGCCGCCTCCTTGGCGAAGTCCTCCAGCTTCCGCAGGACCCTGCCCGAGGAGAGCTTCGCCGCCGTCGGCAGGACCTCGTTGATCAAGCCGCACGCCGCCTCCGGGTCTCCCGCGACCATTTTGGTGCGCGCCAGTCCGATCACGTCGAAGGCGCGGTTGCGCAGCTTCGACGGGTCTCGCAGTTGCAGTGCGCGCCGGATGTGTTTTTCGGCGTGCACTGCCTGTGTCGGGTCGTGCATGGCGAGGTCGCGGCAGCGGGCGCCGATGACGCCCTCCAGCTCGGCCTCGTCGAAGCTGTGCAGGTAGCGGGGCTCGTTGCCGGCCTCGCGCTGGGCGAAGCTGTCCTGCGCCATGCCCACCGCCTGGTGGAACTCGCGGGTCTTGCCCATGTGGGCGTACGCCCAGGCCTCGCGGGTCAGCAGGAGCGCCTTCAACGTCGGTGTGCCGGTGCGGCGGGTGCCGTACTGGCCCAGCTGCACGAGCTCCAGACCGTCCTCCGGGCGGCCCAGGTCGAACATCTGCCTCGCCATCGCGGCCAGGCACAACGCCGCGAAGCCGTCGTTGTGGCCGGCCTTGGCCATGCGGATGGCCAGCACGTAGTAGCGCTGGGCCGCGTTGTGCAGGCCCGCGTCGAACGACATGCTCGCCGCGACCTTGGACAGTTCGGCGCCGATGAAGAACGCCTTCTCCGTCGTCGGGCCCGCCGGGGCGCGCTGCAGCCGCTCGGCCAGCTCGTCGAGCTGACCCAGCACGGCCTTGCGCGCCAGTCCGTACCCGCCCCGGCCGCCCCAGCCGCGCAGGCCGTCGGCCACGTGCTGCAGCGCCTCGAGCTCCTCCGCGCTGATCGCCGAGTGCGACGACCACCTGGACAGGTTCTGCAGGGGGTGCAACCACCGCTGCAAGGGCTCGACCAGTGCGGATCCCACCGTCACCGCGGCGGCTCCTGTGAGCGCCGCTCGTCTGCTGATCGCCAAGTCGCTCCTCGCCGTCTCCTCGACCGAACGGGCAATGCTCGTCGCCTCCCAGGGGGCGGCGAGCACGTCTGGCGGGCCCGTTTCGGGGGAGCCCACCTGAGCTGGGATGACGACCCGGTCGAACCACAGTCGTTCGCCCGGCACGCCGAGCACCTGGGAGAAGTGGCGCAGCCGGTCGAGGCGGTCGATCTGGTTCTCGCCCGACTCGTAACGCGAGAGCTGCGCCTGGCTGATGCCGAGCCACGCCGCCATGCGGTCTTGGGTGACGCGGCTCAGGTGCTGGGGGTGGTGCCGGTAGGCGGAGATCAGGGCACCCATGTCGCGGTCCGTGCACGCGGCCGCGATCGAGGGGTGGTCCCAGAAGTCGTCCGGGACCTCAGGAGGGCCGTGCACACCGGAACGGGCGTTGCGGCGGCAACGGTGACAGAGCCGATCAGAGTTGTCGGCGGCGATGAACGCCCCACACGGGCAAGCGCGTCTGGATCTGGGTCTCGCGGTATCCATCGGCCTCGCCCCCGTCACTGAGCGTCTGCCAAGTGTACGGAGCTGTGATCGACAGTCCATCCATCTCATGCATAAGACGTAATGGATTCGCGTGTCGCAGTGCCTGGTGCACCGTGCGGCGGATGGGCTTCATACGCCGGTTGCATGACGCTCATGCAGCACCCGAGTGGTGTTGGCGTGATCTGCGACGCACCCTGCACATCGTCAGGGGCGGGACGACCCCCGTGGCCTGACCAGTGCCTGACCCACCAACGGGGAGGACCACCGCCGATGAGCCTCACGACCGCGGAGACCGGCACGGGGAGTGCCGGGATCCCACAGAACAGGGGACACGCACGGGCTGTCGGGGAGGCCGTGGCCGGCTACCGGCTGCTCGGCTGGCAGGTGTCGGTGACCGAGCAGGGCGTGTTCCTGCCGCTCGGGCCCGCGACCACCGCGCTGGCCATGCCGGCGCGCATCGGGTCGCGCGTCCTGGCCGACCTGAAGTCGCGCATGCTCGCCGGTCCCGTCACCGTGATCCCCGGCCCCCGCGAACACTGGATCTTCCTGGCCGAGCTGGTGGCGTTGCTGCCGACGCACCTGAAGGCGCCACCGGAGGTCCAGTTCGTGCGCTCACCCCACCGGATCGCCCTCCCGCCCACGATGACCAGGTACGGATCGCTGCGGTGGGCGAACCCGCCGTCGCACTCGCGGCACTGGTTCCCGCCGTTCACGGCCGTGCTCGCACTGGCCCGGACGGCAGCCGCGGAGGACCAGCGCCGATAATCGGTGCTCGTGGACCGTCGTTCAGTGTTGATGTGCGGGCTCGTCGCTGCTGCCTTGAGCGCCTGCGGCGAGCCCGCGCCCCGCAAGACGGGCGGTGCCGGCACCGCCCGTCCCGGGGACCGCGTGACCCCCGCCGCCTCCGTGCCGGTGGGCAGCGGCGTGCTGGTGGACATGCCCGGCAACGCCCAGCTCCTCGTCGTGCAACCTCGATCAGGTGAATTTCGCGCGTTCAACCCAGCGTGTCCGCACGTGGGCTCCTTCGTGAACCCGCCAGCCGGTGGAGTGATCACCTGCCCGTTGCACGGCAGCGCTTTCGACCCGTCCACGGGAGCCGTCCGCAAAGGACCTGCGACTTCCGGTCTGGCGGAGGTCGCGATCTCACTTTCGGGTGAGGATCTGGTCCTGGCGTGAGACCTGTGCGTTTGCTGTGCATCCTGGTTCCGGCTGAACTTTCGCCGTCCTGATCGCGTAATGCTGTGGTGTGACCCCGAACACCCACCACCACGGAGGAACGGTCGTGAACACCGAAAGCCCGGTCGGCAGGCGGACGGCGCTGTGCGGAATCGTGGTCGCCCTCGCGGTGCCCAGCGGACTCGTGACGGCGTGCAGCTCCGGATCCTCGACGGGCACCGGCCCCACCACCCCGGCCCAGGGCGGCTCCACCCCGACGTCGGGCTCCTCCGGCTCCACCGGATCGGCCGGCGGCGCGCTCGTCGCCCTGGCCGACGTGCCCGAGGGCGGCGGCGCCGTGGTCGACGGTCCCGGCGGCAAGAAGATCGTCGTGGCACGCGTGTCCGCGACCGAGGTGAAGGCCTTCGACGCGACGTGCCCCCACCAGGGTTCGATCGTCGCGGAACCGTCCGGCGGCACCATCACCTGCCCCTCGCACGGCAGCCAGTTCTCCCCGGCCGACGGCTCGGTGAAGAAGGGCCCCGCGACGTCCGGCCTGAAGGCCGTCGCGGTGAAGGTCGAAGGCGACCAGGTGGTCCTGACCTGACCCTTTCCGACTTTGTCAGACCCCGTCGATACTCTGGACGGCGTGGCAGACCCCTCGACGTACCGCCCCGCGGTGGGCACGATTCCCGAAGCCCCCGGCGTCTATAAGTTCCGCGACGCCGGTGGCCGGGTCGTGTACGTCGGCAAGGCGAAGAGCTTGCGCAGCAGGCTGAACTCCTACTTCGCCGACATCTCCGGACTGCACCCGCGCACGCGCCAGATGGTGACGACGGCGGCCTCCGTCGAGTGGACCGTCGTCACCACCGAGGTCGAGGCGCTCCAGCTCGAGTACAACTGGATCAAGGAGTTCGACCCGCGCTTCAACGTCCGGTACCGCGACGACAAGTCGTACCCGGTGCTGGCCGTGACGCTGCACGAGGAGTACCCGCGGCTGCACGTCTACCGCGGCCCGCGCAAGAAGGGCGTCCGGTACTTCGGCCCGTTCGCGCACGCGTGGGCCATCCGCGAGACGCTCGACCTGCTGCTGCGGGTGTTCCCCGCGCGCACCTGCTCGGCCGGTGTCTTCAAGCGCCACAACCAGATCGGCCGCCCCTGCCTGCTCGGCTACATCGACAAGTGCTCGGCGCCGTGCGTGGGCAAGGTGTCCGCGGACGAGCACCGCGACATCGTGCTCGACTTCTGCGACTTCCTGGCCGGCAAGACGGACCACATGATGCGCCGTCTCGAACGCGAGATGTCCGCCGCGTCCGAAGCCCTGGAGTTCGAACGCGCGGCCCGCTTACGTGACGACCTGGGTGCGCTGCGCCGGGCGATGGAGAAGCAGGCCGTCGTCCTCGGCGACGGCACCGACGCCGATGTGATGGCGTTCGCGCAGGACGAGCTGGAGGTCTCCGTCCAGGTCTTCCACGTCCGCGGCGGCCGCGTGCGCGGCCAGCGCGGCTGGGTGCTGGACAAGGTCGAGGCCGTCGACGACGCGGCGATCGTCGACCAGTTCATCATGCAGTTCTACGGCGACGAGACCGAGAACACCCCGCGCGAGGTGCTGGTCCCCGTCCTCCCGGACGACGCCGCGGCCCTGGAGGACCTGCTCTCCGAACAACGCGGCTCCCGAGTCGCCCTGCGCGTCCCCCAACGAGGCGACAAGCGCGCGCTGATGGAAACCGTGGCGCGCAACGCTTCCGAGGCCTTCGCCCAGCACAAGCTCCGCCGCGCCGGCGACCTGACCGCCCGCTCCGCCGCCCTGCAGGAGCTCCAGGACGCGCTGGCGCTGGACACGGCCCCGTTGCGCATCGAATGCATCGACATCAGCCACGTCCAGGGCACCGACGTGGTCGCCTCCCTGGTCGTCTTCGAGGACGGCCTGGCCCGCAAGTCGGAGTACCGCCGCTTCGCCCTGCGCGAAGCCGCGACGGAAGGCGACGTCGCCTCGATAGCCGAGGTGGTCCGCCGCCGCTTCCAGGCCATGCTCCGCGAAACCGCCTCCGGCGGCCCCAACCCGGGCATCGACCCGGACACCGGCAAACCCCGCAAGTTCGCCTACCCGCCCAACCTCCTGGTGGTCGACGGCGCCGGCCCCCAAGCCGCCGCGGCCTCCGACGTCCTCGCGGAACTGGGCGTGACCGACGTGGCGGTGGTGGGCCTGGCCAAGCGCCTGGAAGAGGTCTGGGTCCCCGGCGAACAGGACCCGGTCATCCTGCCCCGCAGCAGCGACGGCCTGTACCTACTGCAACGAGTCCGCGACGAGGCCCACCGCTTCGCCATCGCCTATCACCGCCAGAAGCGCTCGAAGCGCATGACCGCCTCGGAGCTCGACGACGTGCCCGGCCTCGGCGAGACCCGCAAAGCCGCACTGCTCAAGCACTTCGGCTCGGTCCGCAAGCTGAAGCAGGCCACTGTGGACGAGGTGAGCGAGGTGCCCGGGGTGGGGCGCCGCACGGCTGAAGCGGTGGTGGCGAGTCTGGCTGGTGCCGCGCCGGCGTCCGCGTCTGTGTCCGCGTCTGTGTCCGCGCCGGAGGGCAAGGTCTGACGTTCGCGCGGTGTGCGGGAAGGCATGCGGTGTGCGGGAAGCCGCGCGGTGTGTGGGATTTCGCGTGGTGTGGGGAAGGCGTGGGCCGGGCCGCGGAGCGATCAGGTGGAGCGGCCAGGCGGGGCTGCCTGGTCGAGGAGCACGCGTGCCGCTGTCCGCTGTGCTGCTGCCGGCGGGTGGCACCTGCGCGCCGGTCGTGCCGTTGCTCCAGCAACTCCATCGACTGTCGTCTGGCTTGTCTATCCGGCTTTCAGCTTTCGCCTGGCGTGTCCGCTCGGATTCCGACCGCTGCCCAGGCCGTCCGGCTCCATGCTTCCGGCTGTCGCCTGGCCTATCCGCCCGGCACCCGACTGGTGCCCTGGCCGTCCGTCCGACTTCCGGCTGTCGCCCAGCTCCCGGCTATCGTGCTTGTCCGCCCGGCTCCGCCTGCCGCGCGCCTGTCCACTCAACTTCCGGCTGTCGCCCGACCCCTCCACCCGGCTTCCGGCTATCACGCAGCCTGCCCACCCGGCTTCTGGCTATCGCGTGCTTGTCCGCCCGGCTCCCGTCTGTCGGCCCAACTCCCGGCTGGCGCCCGGCCTGCCCACCCGACTCCCAGCTGTCGCGCAGCCTGCCCACCCGACTCCCGACTGCCGCGCGGCCTGTCTACCCAACTCCCGGTTGTCGTCCGGCTCGTGCACGCAACTTCCGGCCGCCACCCAGCCTGCCCACCAACTACCGGCCGCCACCCAGCCTGCCCATCCAACTCCGACCGCCGCCCGCCCCGTCCCCCGACTCCCGACCGCCGCCCGCCCCTTCCTCCTGCGGGGAGGCGGCTGATCATGCTTTCCGGACATCCAACAGACGACCCCAGGCGTGAATCCGGACAAGGTTCACCCATTCGGGTGGCGGACGCCACCAGGGCACGTAGCGTGCCAAGTGCCCAACCTGCCGCGCGCGGGGCCCGGGGCAAGGGAGACTCTCACCGGGCGCGCCGTCGTCGTGCGCGCCCCACACCGAAGCTGAACCCACGCGAAGCTAAGCCCACGTGAAGCTGAACCCCACACCGAAGCTGAGCCCACGCGAAGCTGAACCCACAAGAGAGCGCCGTCGCGCTCATGAACAGGTAAC
Source organism: Lentzea sp. (assembly GCF_036380075.1). Taxonomy (NCBI): domain Bacteria; kingdom Bacillati; phylum Actinomycetota; class Actinomycetes; order Pseudonocardiales; family Pseudonocardiaceae; genus Lentzea; species Lentzea sp. The sequence continues at coordinate 11,976 of NZ_DASVFL010000171.1, forward strand.
GGAGTCGTAGTCGTGAACGCGGAGAAGTCCGGCATCGAAGTCGCCGTGGTGACCGGGCTGTCCGGTGCGGGCCGCAGCACCGCGGCCAAGTGCCTGGAGGACCTCGGCTGGTTCGTCGTCGACAACCTGCCCCCCGAACTCATCGCCACCATGGTCGAGCTCGGCGCCCAGGCGCGCGGGGCCATCACCAGGGTCGCTGTCGTCATGGACGTGCGCAGCCGCGCGTTCACGGAGGACCTGTCCGCCATCATCAAGGACCTCGACGCCCGCGGGTACAAGCCGCGCGTGCTCTTCCTCGAGGCCACCGACGCCGTGCTGATCCGGCGGTTCGAGGCGGTGCGGCGCGGTCACCCGATGCAGGGGGACGGGCGGTTGCAGGACGGCATCGAGGCCGAGCGGATCCTGCTCACGCCGCTCAAGCAGGAGGCCGACCTGGTGCTCGACACCAGCGCGCTCTCCATCCACCAGCTGCGGGCCAAGATCGAGGACTCGTTCGGCACCGAGGCCGCCAGCCGCACCCGCGTCACCGTGCTGAGCTTCGGGTACAAGTACGGGCTGCCGATGGACGCAGACCTCGTCATGGACGTGCGGTTCCTGCCCAACCCGTTCTGGATCCCGGAGCTGCGCGAGCAGACGGGGCTCGACGGTGAGGTGCGCAACTACGTGCTGTCCCAGGAGGGCGCCGACGAGTTCCTTGACCGGTACCACGAACTGCTGCGGCTCATCGGGGCCGGGTACCGGCGTGAGGGCAAGCGCTACCTGACGCTCGCGATCGGCTGCACGGGTGGCAAGCACCGCAGTGTGGCCCTGAGCGAAGAGCTGGCCGCGAGGCTCGCCAGCGAGGACGGCATGGCCGTGAAGGTCGTGCACAGGGATCTGGGACGTGAGTGACGAAGTTGAAAGCTGTTGCTTTGGGTGGCGGGCACGGGTTGCACGCGACGCTGACCGCGCTGCGGCAGGTCACCGACGACGTGACGGCCGTGGTGACCGTCGCGGACGACGGCGGGTCGTCCGGACGCCTCCGGCGTGAGCTGCGGGACCTGCTGCCGCCGGGGGACCTGCGCAAGGCCATGGCGGCGCTGGCGGGGGAGGACGAGTCGAGCAGGCTCTGGACGTCCCTGTTCAAGCACCGCTTCGGCGGCACGGGCGCGCTGGCCGGCCACGCGGTCGGCAACCTGGTGATCGCCGGGCTGCTCGAGCAGCTCGGCGACCCGGTGGCGGTGCTCGACGTCACGTCGCGGCTGCTCGGGGTCCGGGGCAGGGTGCTGCCGATGTCGAACGACCCGCTCGACATCGAGGCCGACGTCATGGGACTCGACGAGGACGTGACGGACGTGCGGCGCATCCGCGGCCAGGTCGCCATCGCGACCACGCCGGGGCTCGTGCAGCGCATCCGCCTCACCGCCCCGAACGGGCGACCTGTCGGATGCCCGGAAGCGGTACAGGCTGTACTTGACGCCGATCTCGTGCTACTCGGCCCCGGATCGTGGTTCACCAGCGTGTTGCCGCACCTGCTGGTGCCCGAACTGCACGACGCGCTGGTGCGCACGCGGGCCACGAAGGTCCTCGTGCTCAATCTTGTCCCCCAACCGGGGGAAACCGCCGGTTTCTCTCCGGAGCGCCATTTGGACGTAGTCTGCGAGCACGCACCCGAGCTGAAGGTGGACGCGGTGATCGCCGACGTCGACTCGGTCCCCACCCCGGACCGGCTGACGCGAGCCGCCTCGGCTCTGGGCGCGCGCACGCATCTGGCGAAGATCGCCGCACCGGACGCCGCCGAACGGCATGATCCGGAGGCGCTTGCCGGTTGCCTCAGGCAGGTGGTCGAGGAGACCGGAGTGGGAGGGACGGGCCCGTGGCGATGACGTCGGCGGTCAAGGACGAGCTGAGCAGGCTCGCCGTATCCAAGACCTGTTGCCGCCGCGCGGAGGTGTCCTCGCTGCTCAGGTTCGCCGGCGGGCTGCACATCGTGTCCGGCCGGGTGGTCGTCGAGGCCGAGCTCGACCTCGGCTCCGCCGCGCGCAGGCTCCTCAAGGAGATCCAGGCCCTCTACGGCCACCACGCCGAGGTGTTCACGATCCAGTCGAACGGCCTGCGCAAGGGCACCCGCTACGTCGTCCGCGTGGTCAAGGACGGCGAGGGTCTCGCCCGGCAGACCGGTCTGCTGGACCCGCGCGGCCGCCCGGTGCGCGGGCTGCCCGCCCCGGTCGTGTCCGGGGGCGTGTGCGACGCCGAGGCGGCGTGGCGCGGCGCGTTCCTCGCGCACGGCTCGCTCACCGAACCGGGCCGCAGCTCGTCGCTGGAGATCACCTGCCCCGGCCCGGAGGCCGCGCTGGCCCTGGTCGGTGCCGCCCGCCGCATGGGCATCGCCTCCAAGTCGCGCGAGGTCCGCGGCGCCGAGCGCGTGGTGATAAGGGACGGCGACGCGATCGGCGCCATGCTGACCAGGCTCGGCGCGCACGACAGCGTGCTGGCCTGGGAGGAGCGCCGGATGCGGCGCGAGGTCCGCGCCACCGCGAACAGGCTCGCCAACTTCGACGACGCGAACCTGCGCCGGTCCGCACGGGCCGCGGTCGCCGCGGCGGCACGGGTCGCGCGCGCGTTGGAGATCCTCGGGCCGGAGGCACCGGACCACCTCGCCGCGGCGGGCCAGCTCAGGCTCGCGCACCGGCAGGCGTCGCTGGAGGAACTCGGCCAGCTGTCCGACCCGCAGATGACCAAGGACGCGGTGGCCGGCCGTATAAGGCGTCTGCTGGCCATGGCGGACAAGCGGGCCAAGGACCTGGGACTGCCGGACACGGAGTCCGCGGTCACGGCGGAGATGCTCGAAGCCGAGGTCTAGTCGGAGGGCGCGTGGCGGCCCGCCCAGACGGCGAGCTGCGCACGCGACCGCAAGCCCAGCTTGGACCGGGCGTGCGTCACGTGACGGGCGACGGTGTGGGGCGAGATGCCCAGCCGTTGCCCGATCTGGCGGTTCGTCAGCCCCTCGGCCACCAGCGTCGCGACGTGCAGCTCACGCGCCGAGACCAGGCCGTCGTCGTCACCCGCGCCGTGCTGGTCGGTCAGGGCGTAGGACACGGCCTGCGCCAGCGACATCCGTTCGCCCGTCGACTCCGCGGCCCGCAGCCGTCCCGCCGTGATGCGTTCACGGCACACGGCACGGGCCTCGTCGAGCAGCGCCTGCCAGTACGGCTCGGCGCGGAAGTCGAACCGGGCGCGGACCACGGAGGCGGCGGTCAGCAACGACAGCGCGCGTTCGTCGTCGGAACCCACGCCGACGAGCCCCAGCGCCAGGCCCTCCAGGTCGTAGAACTGGTCCATCGGGTGCTCGGAGCCCACCTCCAGGCTCTCCCGGAACAACGCCACGGCCTCCGCGTGGTCCTTGCGCGCCAACGCGATCGCGCCGGACGTGTGCAGGGTCGAGTTCAGCATGTGCGGCAGCCCGTCCAGGCGCATCAACGTCAGCGACTCGCGCACCAGCGGCGCCGCCAGGTCGGGTTCGCCGTGCTGGAGCAACGTCCAGCCGTAGGAGTTGAGCAGGACGCCGCGGGCGAGCTTGTCGCCGGCGTCGCGCATCAGCTCCACGGCCTCGTCGAAGAGCTGCCAGGCCAGCGCCGGGTCACCGGTGTGCGCCTCGGCGGAGGCGAGCACCTCCAGGGCGCGGGCCAGCGTGCCGGGACGGCCGGCGTCGGCCCGTTCGATCGACAGCGACTCCCGCGCGAACCGGCGGGTCGCCTCCCAGCCCCCGCGGATGCGGTGGTGCATGGCGGCCAGCGCGGTCAGGACGCTGCGGTACGACGGCGGCACGGGCCTGGTCAGCGCGCTGTGCAGCAGTTCGGTGGGAGCGCCGCGCGGGCCGCGGGGCGTGGACGTGTACGCCGTGGCGACGATCGCCAGCGCGTGGCGGGGCCAGTCGCCCAACTCCGCCGTGCGCGCCACGGCCAGCTCGATCAGGCCGACGTTGCGCTCCAGGCGCAGCACCACGGGCGGCGACGGGAAGAAACGGGAGATCTCCGGCTCCACGACCGAACACACCCACTCGACCACACGGTCGGCCACGAGAGGAACGTCGCCGCATTCGACCGCGCGTTCGTGGCAGTAAAGACGTACCGACTCGAGCTGCCGGAACGTGACGTGCCCGCCGGCGCGGTCGACCACCAGCAGGGACTTCTGCTCCAGGCTCGTCAGCACCTCCAGGGCGTCGTCCAGGCCGCACACCGCGCTCGCGACGCCCAGGTCGAACGGCACCCCCAGCACGGCGAGGCGGCGGCAGGCGGCCTGCTCGGCGGGGGTGAGGAGGTCGTAGCTCCAGCCGATCGCGGCGCGCAGCGTGCGGTGGCGGTCGTCGGCAGCGCGCGGGCCACCGGTCAGCAACGCCAGCCGGTCGCCCAGCCGCGCGAGGACGTCCGCGGGGGAGAGCACGGTGATGCGGCGCGCGGCCAGCTCGATCGCCAGCGGCATGCCGTCGAGCGACCGGCACACCGCGACGACGTCCGCGACGTTGGACGCGTCGACCTCGAACGTGCGGTCCACCGCCACGGCCCGGTCGCGGAACAGCACCACGGCGTCGTGCCGCAGGGCCTCGGCGACGTCGGCGCCGGCCCGCGGCAGGTCCAGCTCGCCGACCGCGAAGACCTGCTCCCCGGCCAGGCGCAGCGGCTCGCGCGACGTCACCAGCACGCGCAGCTGCGGGCAGCGGGCCAGCAGCTCCGACACCACGCCGGCGACACCGGCCAGCACGTGCTCGCAGTTGTCCAGCACGAGCAGCGGCCGCCGGTGCCGCTCGACCTCGGCGACCACCGCGTCGCGCACCGACCGGTTCGGCAACGGGCGCGCGCCGACCGCGTGGCAGATCGCCTGGACCACGTCCGGCACGGGCGCGAGCGCCACCCACCACACCTGGTCGGCGCGCCTGCCGGCGTGCTGCACGGCCAGCCGCGTCTTGCCCGCCCCCGCGGGACCGACCAGCGAGACGAGCCGGTCAGAGGCGAGCCGCGCCAGCGCCGAGAGCTCCTCGCGGCGGCCCACGAACGTGTCGAGCGGCCTCGGCAGAGCCGGGTCGTGCGGAGAGCCGTCGCGCGTCGAGCTGCGGTCGCGGTACGCGCGCTGACGGCACGCGTTGGAGCAGTAACGCCGGCCGGGAACGGCCTCGGTGAGCGGGTTCCCGCATGTCGCGCAGGCGGCGATGGCCGTCATGGACTGTGACCGTACCGCTGTGTAACGACCCGTAACACCCGCTGTTTCGGACTATTGAACCGTCTTGCCGGGCGTGGGGACGATTCCGCCATGACGGGGCAGACGAACAAGGGGAGCGGTCCGCTCGTGCCGGCGAGCGACCGGCAGGTGGTGGACGAGTGGCTCGCGCGGATCACGGCCGTGGTGGGCTGGGACGCGGCGGAGGACAGCCCGGAGGCGTGCCGCACGGCGGCGGAGGCCGCGGAGGAGCTGAGCGCGTACCTCTGGATGCTCCGCGCCTCGCGCCGCCGAACGGCCTAGTCAGGACCCGTTTTTCTGGCTCGATCCAGAGATACTCACTATCCCTGTGACCAGCGACGCAGTTCTCCGGATAGGGTGGGGTCGTTACTGCCAGACTGAACGCAAGGAGTCCGTCGTGACGGTTCGTGTAGGTGTCAACGGTTTCGGCCGGATCGGGCGCAACTTCTTCCGCGCCGTGAGGGCCGGCGGCCACGACATCGAGATCGTCGCGTTCAACGACCTCGGTGACGTCGCCACGATGGCGCACCTGCTGAAGTACGACAGCATCCTCGGTCGCCTGGACGCCGACGTGCAGGTCACCGACGAGGGCATCTCCGTCGATGGCAAGGTCATCAAGGCCCTCGCCGAGCGCGACCCGGGCAAGCTGCCCTGGAAGGACCTCGGCGTCGACGTCGTGGTCGAGTCGACCGGTTTCTTCACCGACGCCACCAAGGCCCGCTCGCACGTGGACGAGGGCGGCGCCAAGAAGGTCATCATCTCCGCGCCCGCCAAGAACGAGGACCTCACCGTCGTCATCGGCGCGAACGAGGAGAAGTTCGACGGTTCGCAGACGATCATCTCGAACGCGTCCTGCACCACCAACTGCCTCGCGCCGCTGGCCAAGGTCCTCAACGACAGCTTCGGCATCGAGCAGGGCCTCATGACCACGATCCACGCGTACACGCAGGACCAGAACCTGCAGGACGCGCCGCACAGCGACCTCCGCCGTGCCCGCGCCGCCGCGCTGAACATCGTGCCGACCTCCACGGGCGCCGCGAAGGCCATCGGCCTGGTGCTGCCGGAGCTCAAGGGCAAGCTCGACGGCTACGCGCTGCGCGTGCCGATCCCCACCGGCTCGGCCACCGACCTGACCGTCACGCTCAAGCGCGAGGTCACCGTGGACGAGGTCAACGCCGCGTACAAGGCCGCCGCCGACGGCCCGCTGGCCGGCATCCTGAAGTACTCGACCGACCCGATCGTGTCGGCCGACATCGTCACCGACCCGCACTCGTGCATCTACGACGCGCCGCTGACCAAGGTCATCGGCAACCAGGTCAAGGTCGTCGGCTGGTACGACAACGAGTGGGGCTACTCCAACCGCCTCGCGGACCTGGTCAAGCTCGTCGCCTCGAAGATCTGAGCACGGGAGCGGTTGAGTTGAAGACTCTCAGCGACCTGCTCGCCGAGGGTGTCGCAGGTCGGCGCGTCCTGGTGCGCGCCGACCTGAACGTCCCCCTGGATGGCGACAAGATCACCGACGACGGCCGCGTGCGCGCGTCGGTGCCGACGATCAAGGCCCTCGCCGACGCGGGTGCCCGCGTGATCGTCACCGCTCACCTCGGCCGCCCCAAGGGCGAGCCGGACCCCGAGTTCTCCCTCGCGCCGGCCGCCGCCCGCCTCGGCGAGCTGCTCGGCGCCGAGGTCCCCCTCGCGTCCGACCTCGTCGGCCCGTCCGCCACGTCCGTGGTCGGCGCGCTGACCGACGGTGGCGTCGTGATGCTGGAGAACGTCCGCTTCGACGCCCGCGAGACCTCGAAGGCCGACGCGGAGCGCGCGGAGCTGGCGGACGAGCTGGCGTCGTTCGCGGACGCGTTCGTGTCCGACGGCTTCGGCGTCGTGCACCGCAAGCAGGCCTCGGTCTACGACGTGGCGCAGAAGCTCCCCGCGTACGTCGGCGGTCTCGTCGAGACCGAGCTGGGCGTGCTGCGCAAGCTCACCGACGACCTGGAGCGCCCGTACGTCGTGGTGCTCGGCGGCGCGAAGGTGTCCGACAAGCTCGGCGTCATCGCGAACCTGCTGGCCAAGGTCGACAAGCTGCTCATCGGCGGCGGCATGGCGTACACGTTCCTCAAGGCCCAGGGCCACGAGGTCGGCACGTCGCTGCTGCAGTCCGACCAGCTCGACCAGGTGAAGGGCTTCCTCGCGGAGGCCGGGAAGCGCGGCGTCGAGCTCGTGCTGCCGGTCGACGTGCTCGTCACGGCCGAGTTCGGCGACGTCGAGCACGAGGTCGTCGCGACCTCCGAGATCCCCGCGGACAAGATGGGCCTCGACATCGGCCCGAAGTCGCGCGAGCTGTTCGCGTCGAAGCTCGCCGACGCCAGGACCGTGTTCTGGAACGGCCCCATGGGCGTCTTCGAGATCGAGACCTACTCCGGCGGCACCCGTGCCGTCGCCGAGGCCCTCGTGAAGTCCGAGGCGTTCACCGTCGTCGGCGGTGGCGACTCCGCCGCCGCGGTGCGCGCGCTGGGCCTGCCCGAGGACGGCTTCTCGCACATCTCCACCGGCGGTGGCGCGTCCCTCGAGTTCCTGGAAGGCAAGGAACTCCCCGGCATCAGCGTTCTGGAGTCCTAGATGGCAGCCCGGCTCCCGCTCATCGCGGGCAACTGGAAGATGAACCTCAACCACCTCGAGGCCATCGGTCTCGTGCAGAAGATCGCCTTCTCCCTCCCGGAGAAGTACTTCGCCAAGGTCGAGGTCGCCGTTCTCCCGCCGTTCGTCGACATCCGCAGCATCCAGACGCTGGTCGACGGCGACAAGCTGCTCATCAAGTACGGCGCGCAGGACATCTCGCAGCACGACTCCGGTGCCTACACCGGCGAGGTGTCCGGCCCGATGCTGAAGAAGCTCGCCTGCCACTACGTCGTGGTCGGCCACTCCGAGCGCCGCGAGTACCACGGCGAGACGGACGCGGTCGTCAACGCGAAGGTCAAGGCCGCGCTCAAGCACGAGGTCACCCCGATCTTCTGCTTCGGCGAGAAGCTCGACGTCCGCGAGGCCAAGGGCCACCTGGAGCTGGTGCGCCAGCAGCTGGAGGAGGGCCTCAAGGGCTTCTCCGCCGAGCAGGTCGCCAAGATCGTGTTCGCGTACGAGCCGGTCTGGGCCATCGGCACCGGCAAGACCGCCTCCTCGGCCGACGCGCAGGAGGTGTGCTCGGCGGTCCGCTCGTTCGTCGCGGAGAAGTACGGCGAGGAGACCGCCGCCGTCGTCCGCGTGCTCTACGGCGGTTCGGTGAAGTCGTCGAACATCGGCGAGCTGATCCAGCAGAAGGACATCGACGGTGCTCTGGTCGGCGGCGCCAGCCTGCAGGCCGACGAGTTCACCAAGCTGTGCGCTCTGGCCGCGGGCGGGCCTCTACCCTAAGTTGATCCCGTTAAAGCACTAACCCCACTGGTTGCACACGTTCGGCAGTCGAACAGGTACTCTGTGGCGTCGGCTGCCTGACAGCGAGGAAGAAATGATCCTGTTCCTGCAGATCCTGTTGATCGTCTCCAGCGTGCTGCTGGTGCTGCTCGTGCTCTTGCACCGCGGCCGTGGTGGCGGCCTTTCCTCGCTGTTCGGCGGCGGCATGCAGTCGAGTCTGTCCGGTTCCTCCGTTGTCGAGAAGAACCTCGACCGCCTGACGCTGTTCGTCGGTGCGGTCTGGATCATCGCCATCGTGGGCATCGGACTGCTGATCAAGCTCCCCGGAGCCTGATCAACCGTTCAGCGGCAGAAGCCCTCCGGGGCTTGGGGTAACCACTTGGTGGGGGTGTAACGGTCGATGTCCGGTGGTAACGCGATTCGCGGTACCCGCGTCGGCGCAGGCCCGATGGGTGAGTCGGAGCGCGGCGAGTCCGCGCCCCGCCGTCGGGTGTCGTACTGGTGCGCGAACGGTCACGAGTCCCGGCCTTCCTTCGCGGTCGACGCGGATGTGCCGGAGAACTGGGACTGCCCGCGCTGCGGCCTGCCGGCAGGTCGTGACGAGCAGACGCCACCCGCGCCTCCGCGCAACGAGCCCTACAAGACGCACCTCGCTTACGTGAAGGAGCGCCGGTCCGACGCCGACGGGGAGGCGATCCTCGAAGAGGCTCTCGCCAAGCTCCGGCGGCAGCGGGAAGAGCCGTAAGGCTCGGTAGGACAACGCTGAAGGCCCCCTCTTTCCGCGGAGGGGGTCTTTTGCTTGTTCGTTGGCTTTGTTGGGTTCCCCTGTTGCGTGCTGCCGTTTCTGTTGCGTGCTTCCACCTGGGGGCGCTGCCCCCAGACCCCCGCCAATCTCTTAGGTTCTAGTGGTCGTTGCAACGCCTGAGTTTTCAGGGGTTGTGATGTTCGAGATCCGGGAGGATCGGTCGGGTCGTAAGCGGTTGGATCGGGAACGGGCCGCT
>NZ_DASVFL010000172.1:0-6172 GCF_036380075.1 Lentzea sp.
AGCGGCCCGTTCCCGATCCAACCGCTTACGACCCGACCGATCCTCCCGGATCTCGAACATCACAACCCCTGAAAACTCAGGCGTTGCAACGACCACTAGAACCTAAGAGATTGGCGGGGGTCTGGGGGCAGCGCCCCCAGGGGGAAAGCACGCACCCGCAACCCAACGCACGCAACAGGGGAACGCTACGAAACCGGCCCCGTAGACCCCCGAACCACCAACTCGGGCAAAACATCCTCAACATCCGTGGGCAGGGCCCCACCCACCACAGCCACCAACGCCCGAGCAGCCCGAGCCCCAAACGCAAACGTGTCCCGGGACAAAGCGGTCAACCGCCCGTGCTGACACAAGACCGAGTCATCCCAGGCAACGATCGACAACTCCCGAGGCACCGAAACCCCGAGGGAAGCCGCAACCTCAGCCCCGGCCACAGCCATGACGTCGTTGTCGTAAACGATCGCCGAAGGCCGATCCGGAGAGGTCAGCAGGGCACGGGTAGCAGCAGCCCCAGCCTCAGCCGTGTAGTCCCCGGCGACGATCACACCGTCCACAACGGACGCAAGAAAGGCCTGATCCCGCCGAACCGTGTGCAACAGAGAGGACAACCCGGCGACCCGGGCGATCCGCCGATGCCCCAACGACTTCAGGTACAGGACCACGGAAGTCATGGCCGCGTAGTCGTCAGCCCACACAGACGCCAACGAACCGTGATGCCCGGCCCCACCCACCACGACAGCGGGCAATCCGAGAGAGGACATCAGCTCCACCCGGGGATCGGAGACCAGCAGGTCGACGAGGAACACCCCGTCCACCCGGTGCTCGGCCCACCACCGCTGGTACAGCTCGATCTCGGCGGACCGGGACGACACCACCTGCAACAACAGCGCGGACGACATCTCCGACTGCATCCCGGCGATCAGCTGGAAGAAGAACGCCTCGTCCCCCAACGCCCGAGGCGGCCGGACCAGCACCAGCCCGACGGCGTCGGCGGACGCGGACGACAGCGCCCGAGCGGTGGAGGACGGCCGGTACCCCAGCGACGAGGCGACGTCCAGCACTCGGGCGCGGGTCGACTCGGACACCCCGGACCGCCCGTTCAACGCCAGTGACACGGCGCCTTTCGACACCCCGGCCGCGGCCGCGATGTCCTTGATCGTCGGCCTCTTCACGCACTGCCCTTCACGCGACCGCACCCTGTCCGGAACGAGACAACAAGACGGTCGGAGGCTAGCCGCAGATAAACCGGTTTAGCTAGGGTCCGCGTCCAAGGAGGTGGGTGTCAATGAAGAGGCGCACGTTCCTCGCGGGCCTGGTGGCGGTGCCCGTCGCGGGCTGTGGCCTGTCCGGCAGCACGGGCAGCAACTCTGCCGCGAACGGCCAGGTCACCGGCGAGATCACGTTCCAGACGTGGTCGCTCAAACCCAAGTACACCGACTACGTCAACGGTGTCGTCGACGCGTTCCAGAAGCAGCACCAGGGCACCACCGTGAAGTGGGTCGACCAGCCCGCGGACGGGTACCTGGCGAAGGTCATGGCGGACGCGAGCGCGGGGAGCCTGCCCGACGTCATCAACGTCCCGCCCGACCTGAGCTTCCCGCTCGCGAAGGCCGGCCAGCTCGTCGACCTCGACGAGTCGGTGAAGGACGCCAAGCCCGACTACCTGGAGAACGCCTGGCAGGCGTTCGAGATCCCCGGCAAGGGCGGCTGCTACGGCTTCCCCTGGTACCTCAACACCGGTCCGCTCTTCTACAACAAGGCCCTGTTCAGCCAGGCCGGACTCGATCCGAACCAGCCGCCGAAGGACTTCAGGCAGCTGGAGCAGACGGCACTCAAGCTCGCCGGGAAGAAGGTCGCGATCCTCGGCCAGACGCCGTCCATCGCCGACTTCGGCCTCTACGGCGTGAAGCTCTTCGAGAACGACAAGTTCACCTTCAACGAGCCCAAGGGCGTCGAGTTCGTCGAGACCTACAAGCGCATGTACGACGCCGGGGCGCTCATCCCCGAGGCGCTGACGCAGAACTACACCGGCGCCGGCGCCAAGTTCATGGCCCAGCAGACCGCGATGAACCCCGGCAGCGCCTACGACCTCGGCAAGTTCAAGACCGACGCGCCCAGCCTCTACGCGAACATCGGCATCACCACGCCCATCACGAACACCGGCAGCGCCAACATGTTCCTGCACGGCGTGAGCGTGCCGAAGAGCAGCAAGAACCAGGCGACGGCGCTCGCGTTCGGCCGGTTCCTCACCAACGCCGCGAACCAGGTGGAGTTCGCGAAGCTCGCGTCGATCTTCCCGTCCACCACCAGGGGCGGCGACGACCCGTACTTCACCACCGAGGACGGCACCGACGAGGCGCGCGTGCGGGTCGCGGCGGCCAAGCAGCTCAAGACCGCGGTCAACTACACGCCGGTGCAGTTCAGCGACCAGATGCGTGAGGCGCTGCTCCAGCAGCTCGCGGACGCGATGCTCGGCAAGAAGTCACCGAAGCAGGCGTTGGACGACGCCGTGAACGAGTGCAACAGGCTCCTCAAGTGACCCACCGCCCGTACACGCCGTGGCTGTTCCTGCTGCCGGGGCTGGCCGTCTGCCTGGTGTTCACGATCTTCCCGTTCCTGAACATGATCGTGCTGGCGTTCACCGACGCGAGCGCGCTGGGCGGCGGCCGGTTCACCGGCGTCGACAACTTCGTGCGGATGGCCCAGGACCCGAAGTTCTGGCTGGCGGCGCGCAACAGCCTGCTCTACATGGTGTGCGTCGTGCCGCCGCTGGTGCTGTTGCCGCTGCTGATCGCGGTGCTCGCACAGAGGGTCGTGCCGGGCATCGGGATCTTCCGCACGGCGTTCTTCACGCCGGTGATCGCGTCCGCGGTCGTGGTCGGGCTCATCTGGACGTGGCTGCTCGACAGCCGCGGCCTGGTGAACAACGTGGTGGTGGCGCTGGGCGGCACACCGGTCGGGTTCCTGACGGACTCGACGCTGCTGCTGGTCAGCTCCATGGTCGTGACGGTGTGGCGCGGACTCGGCTACTACATGGTGATCTACCTGGCCGCGCTCGCGAACGTGCCGAAGGACCTGCACGAGGCCGCGATGGTCGACGGCGCGGGCCCGGTCCGCCGGTTCTGGTCCGTGACGGTGCCCGCGCTGCGGCCGACGATGGTGCTCATCGCGGCGCTCAGCGCGGTCAACGGGTTCCGCGTGTTCTCCGAGATCTACCTGCTGTCGGGCGGCACCGGCGGGCCGGGCGGGGCGAGCACCACGATGGTGATGCTCATCCAGTCGGTCGGCCGGGGCCTCACCGGCGAGGTCGGGTACGCGTCGGCGCTGAGCCTCGTGCTGTTCGTGGTCCTGCTGGGCCTGCTGCTGGTCACCCTCAGGCTCAACCGCAGGGAGGAGCAGCTGTGAAGCGCGCCCACGCCTTCCTCGTCCTGCGCTACCTCGGGCTGCTGGCGGTGCTCGCGATCAGCATCGGCCCGTTCCTCTGGCAGTTCGCGACCAGCATCAAGGGTCCGGGTGAGGACGTCTTCGTCCCGGACTTCATCCCGGACGACCCGACGTTCGGCAACTACGCCGCCGTGGCCGAGGTCGTGCCGGTCTGGTCGTTCGCGCTCAACTCGCTGGGTGTCGCGAGCGTCAACGTCGTCACCAACTGCCTGGGCGCGGCGATGGCCGGCTATGCGTTGGCACGCTTGAGGTTCCGGGGCCGCAAGCTCGCCGCGGTGGTCTTCGCCAGCAGCATCCTGGTGCCGTTCGAGGCGATCCTGATCTCCCTGTTCCTGGTGATGCGCGGGCTCGGGCTCACCGACACGCTCACCGCGGTCGTGCTGCCCGGCTCGATCGCCGCGCTCAACGTCCTGTTGCTGCGCAACGCCTTCCTCGCACTCCCCGCCGAGGTCGAGGAAGCCGCGGTCATCGACGGCGCCAACGCGTGGCAGCGCTTCACCCGCCTCGCGCTGCCGTCGGTGAAGGGCACGCTGGTCGTGGTGGCGCTGTTCTCGTTCATGTTCAGCTGGGACGACTTCCTCTGGCCGCTCGTGGTGCTGAGCGACCAGGAGAAGTACACGCTCACCATCGGCCTCGCGTACCTCCAGGGCACGTTCGTGCAGAACCAGCGGCTGGTCGCGGCGGGCACGATCATCGCCGTCCTGCCGCTGATCCTGCTGTTCCTGTTGCTGCAGAAGCACTTCTTCCGCGGTGTCGGAGAAGGCGCGATCAAGGGGTGACATGCGTTTCGGCGTCAACTACACACCGTCCACCGGCTGGTTCCACCACTGGCTCGACTTCGACCTCGACGACGTCAAAGCCGACTTCGAGTCCATCGCGGGCCTCGGGCTCGACCACGTGCGGGTCTTCCCGCTGTGGCCGGTGTTCCAGCCCAACCGCGGCCTCGTCCGGCCGAAGGCGGTCGAGCAGCTCGCGCGGATGCTCGACGCGGCCCGTGAGACCGGCCTGGACGTGCAGGTCGACGTGCTGCAGGGGCACCTGTCGAGCTTCGACTTCTACCCGTCGTGGGTGCAGACCTGGCACCGCCGCAACATCTTCACCGACCACGACGTCGTCGACGGGCAACGCTTCTACGTCCGCACGCTCGCCGAGGCGCTCAAGGACAAGCCGAACTTCCTCGGCTTCACCCTCGGCAACGAGGTCAACCTGCTCACCGAGTCGAACCCGTGCACGCCCGAGCAGGCCGGCGAGTGGATCGACACGCTGCTCGCCGAGTGCGAGGAGGCCGCGCCGGGCCTCCCGCACGTCCACTCCGAGTACGACGCCGTCTGGTACGAGAGCGAGCACTCGTTCCTGCCGGAGCACGCGGCCAACAAGGGCGCGATGACCACCGTGCACTCGTGGGTCTTCAACGGCACCGCGCAGCGCTACGGCCCGCTCTCCACCGAAAGCGTCCACCACGCCGAGTACCTCGTCGAGCTGGCGAAGGCGCACGCGAAGGACCCGGACCGGCCTGTGTGGCTCCAGGAGGTCGGCGCCGCGCAACCCGAGATCAGCGCCGAGCAGGCGCCCGCGTTCGCCGAGCACACGCTTGCGAACGTGTTGACCTGCTCGAACCTGTGGGGCGTCACGTGGTGGTGCTCGCACGACGTCGACCGCGCGTTGGTGGACTTCCCCGAACGCGAGTACGAGTTGGGGTTGCTGACGACGGACCGCGAGGTCAAGCCGCTCGGGGAGGCGATCGCCAGGATCGTGCGTGAAGCGGACCACGAACCGGCCGCGCGCACGCCCGTCGAACTGCACGGCGACCGGCCCTCGTGGGGACCGGGCGGCGCTTTCTTCGACGAGTGGATGGCTCTCGCGCGCGACGGCGTGCGGGCTTCGATCAGGCTGGGGTGACTCACGTGCACGACGAACGCGCGCTGCTGGAAGACCGACTCGACCGCACGCTGAAGGAACGCATCCGCCCGGCCGTCTACGGCGAGACCGCGCCGCTCGAACTGGCCGTCTGGACCGTGCCGGACGAACCCGTCCCGGTCGCCGAGGCCCTGCGGGCCACCTACGTCCCCGCCGCCGTCGGTGACGCCTGGGGCGCCCCGTGGAGCACCAGCTGGTTCCGGCTGACCGGCAGCGTCCCGGAGGCGTGGCAGGGCAGGCAGGTCGAGGTCGTGCTGGACCTCGGCTTCACCCACCCCGGCCCCGGCTTCCAGTCCGAGGGCCTCGCCTACAACGCCCAGGGCGAGCCCGTCAAGGGAATCGAGCCGCGCAACACCTACCTGCCCGTCGACGGCCGCGAGGTGCTCTTCTACCTCGAGGCCGCGGGCAACCCGACGATCCTCGACTTCCACCCGTTCCTGCCGACCCAGCTCGGCGACAAGGCGACCGCGGGCACCGAGCCGCTGTACAAGATCCTCAAGGCCGAGCTCGCGGTGTTCCAGCCGCAGGTCTGGCACCTGATGCTCGACATCGAGGTGCTCCAGTCGCTGATGCGTGAGCTGCCCGGCCACGACCCGCGCCGGCACAAGGTCCTGCACGCGCTCGACCGGGCGATGGACGCGCTCGACCTCAACGAGGTCGCCGCCACCGCCGACCTGGCCCGCGCCGAGCTGGAGCACGTGCTGTCGTTGCCCGCCAACGCTTCCGCGCACAAGGTGTCCGCGATCGGTCACGCGCACATCGACTCCGCGTGGTTGTGGCCGTTGCGCGAGACGGTCCGCAAGTGCGCGCGGAC
>NZ_DASVFL010000173.1:0-9916 GCF_036380075.1 Lentzea sp.
CTCAGCCTCGCCGCCGAGCATGGAGCGAGTCGAGAGAAGGAGTGCCCATGAACGCGAACACGACCAGCGGGTCCCGGTGGGAGCCGGCCGCGGCGGCGGTCCCGCCACCCGCCGCGCCCGTCCCACCGCCGCCGCCGCCGCCCGCTCCCGCCGCGCGCCCGCGGGGGTTCACCGGTCCGGTCGTGGCCGGGGCGCTCGGGCTCGCCGTGCTCACCGGGCTGGGCGGGTTCGCGCTCGGTCTCGCGGCAGGGGACGACACCACGAGCCAGGTGCGGCAGGACTCGGGTCAGCTGCCGGACCAGCAGGGCCAGTTCCCCGGCGGCCGGCAGGGCAGGGGCGACGGTCAGTCCGGCACGCTGCCCGACGACGGGTCGACCGGGCAGGGGACATGACCGCGGCCCTCACCATCGCGCGAAGACGCCCGGCCGACGCCGGTGTGCGGGTCGTCGCCACGGGCGGGTTCTGGGCCGGGCTGCTGCTCGTGACGTACTGGTGGGCGGCCGGCGGCGGCCTCACCGACCTCGGCGGCTGGGAGACCGGGCTGAGCTCGGCCGGGCGGCTCACCGGCCTGCTCGGGTCGGACCTGCTGCTCGTGCAGGTGCTGATGATGGCGCGGCTGCCGGTGCTGGAGCGGGCCTTCGGGCAGGACCGGCTGGTCGCCGTGCACCGGATCGTCGGCTTCACGTCGTTCAACCTCGTGCTGGCGCACCTGGTCCTGATCACGTGGGGCTACGCGGCCGGCGACCTCACCGGCGTTCCCGGCGAGTTCTGGGAGCTGACGACCGACTACCCCGCGATGCTGCTGGCGCTGGCGGGCACGGCGTGCCTCGTCCTCACCGTCGTCACGAGCATCAGGAAGGCGCGTTCGAAACTGCGGTACGAGTCGTGGCACCTGTTGCACCTCTACGGCTACCTGGGCGCCGGGCTCGCGCTGCCGCACCAGCTGTGGACCGGCCAGGAGTTCCTCACCTCGGCCGCCGCCACCGCCTACTGGTGGGGGCTGTGGGCCGTCACCGCCGTCGCCGTCCTGGTGTGGCGGGTGGGGATGCCGTTGTGGCGCAACGCCCGGCACCGCCTGCGGGTCACGTCCGTCGTGGCCGAGAACGACGACGTCGTGTCCGTCTACCTGACCGGCCGCGACCTGCACCGGTTGCCGGTGCGGGCGGGGCAGTTCCTCGGCTGGCGGTTCCTCGGCCGCGCCGGGTGGACGCGCGGCAACCCGTACTCGCTGTCCGCCGCTCCCGACGGCCGCAGCCTGCGGATCACGGTGCGGTCGCTCGGCGACGGCAGCGCGTCGCTGCGCGGGGTGCGTCCCGGCACGCCGGTGCTGTTCGAGGGGCCGTTCGGCAGGCTCACCGAGCGGGCGCGCACGCGCAGGGGAGTGGCGCTGGTCGGCGCGGGCGTCGGGGTGGCGCCGCTGCGGGCGCTGGCCGAAGGCCTCGAGTACGGCCCCGGCGAGGCGGTTCTGCTGCACCGCTTCAGCGGCCGGCCGCTGTTCGCAGGGGAGCTGGACGTGCTGGCCCGCGAACGGGGTCTGCGCGTGGTCGACCTGCCGGGGCACCGGAGGTCGTCGGGGTCGTGGCTCGGGGACGGCGTGCCGGTCGACGACCTGGCCGCGCTGCGGCACCTGGTGCCCGACATCGCCGAGCGCGACGTCTATGTGTGCGGTCCGGCGCCGTGGGCGGAGTCGGTGCGTCGTGCGGCGGTCGCCGCGGGCGTGCCGGAGGAACGGATCCACGTCGAGGAGTTCAGGTGGTGACCCGGTGAAGCGCATCCTGTTCTGGCTCTTCGGCACGATGACGGCGGTGGCGCTGCTGTTCGGCTACCGCACGTCGTTGTCGGGGCCGATGACCACGACCGCCCAGCCGGTGGCCGCGTCGTCCGGCGGCGCGAACACCGTCACCGGACCCGCCGTGGACACGCGCTGGGGTCCCGTGCAGGTGGAGGTCACGTTCGACGGCGGCAGGATCACCGCCGTCACCGTGCCCGTGTACCCCGACGGCAACCGCAAGGACGAGCAGATCAACGCCCGCGCGTTGCCGATCCTCGTGAAGGAGACGCTGTCCGCGCAGAGCGCCGACATCGACACCGTGAGCGGGGCGACGGTGACCAGCGAGGGGTACGTCTCGTCACTCCAGGCCGCTTTGGACCAAGCGGGCAGGTGATCTCCGTAGGCTCGGCGGCGTGGACCTTCGCGCACACGTGTCGGGCAGCGGGTACGTCCTCGACGACGCACAGCTCGCCGTCGTCGCGAGGCTGGAGGAGCTGGGACAGCGGCGCCGGGGCGTGTACCTGCACGGGCCGGTCGGCCGGGGCAAGAGCTTCCTCGCGGACGCGTTCTTCGACGCGCTGCCCGTGAAGCACAAGCGCCGCGTGCACTTCCACTCGTTCTTCCGCGAGCTGCACGGCCGGATCTCCGAACGGCTGCACGAACGCGGCGCCGTCGCCAAGGCCGTGCGGGAGCTCCTCGGCCGGGCGGAGGTGCTGGCGTTCGACGAGCTCCACCTCCACGACGTCGGCGACGCGATCCTGATGACCCGGTTGCTGGAGGCGTTGCGCGACCGGCGGGTGCTGGTCGTCGCCACGTCCAACTACCCGCCGGACGGCCTGCTGCCCAACCCGCTGTACCACGACCACTTCCTGCCGGGCATCGCTCTCGTGAAGGAGCTGATGGACGTCGTCGAGCTCGACGGCCCCACCGACTACCGGCTCCGCCGAGGGCCCGCGCGGTCCCGGTTCGAGACGGGGGAGATCGTCACGCGGGCCGAGGTCCCGGACGCTCCCGTGGCGGTCGACGTCAACGGGCGTTCGATCACCGCCCTGGGCGTCGACGGCAGGATCTGGTTCGCCTTCGGGGACCTGTGCGGGAAGCCGACGTCCACACAGGACTACCTGGTGCTCGCGGAACGGTTCGACGACTGGGTGGTCGTTGACGTCCCGCGGCTGCGCACGTGCGATCGCGAGGCGCGGCAACGGTTCGCGAACGTCGTCGACGTGCTGGTGGACGCCGACGTCCGGCTCACGCTCGTGAGCGACCACCCGCTGCGCGAGATCGTCGGCGGCGAGGCGCTCGACCTCGCCAGGACGGCCAGCCGGCTGGAGCTGATCAACACGACCGGGTGAACAGTTGGACCCGCTCCACGACCGATAGAGATCACAACCCCTGTCGTAGGAGCAGCAAGTGAAGATGTCGCGCGCCCGCGTGGGCGAGCTGGTGGAGAGCAACCGGTTCCAGTTCTTCATCATCGGCGTGATCGTCGTCAACGCGATCACGCTGGGCGCGGAGACGTCCACCGTCCTGCACGCGGAGTTCGGCCCGGTGCTCACGACGATCGACCGCCTCGCCCTCGCGATCTTCACCGCGGAGCTCGCCGCCCGGTTCTACGCGTTCGGCTGGAAGTTCTTCCGCGACCCGTGGAACGTTTTCGACTTCGTGATCGTCGCCATCGCCCTGATCCCGACCGCGGGCCCGCTCTCGGTGCTGCGCAGCCTGCGGATCCTGCGGGCGCTGCGGCTCGTCGCGATGGTGCCGAGCATGCGCCGGGTCGTCACGGCGCTGGTGCGGTCGATCCCCGGCCTGGTGTCGCTGTCGGGACTGCTGGTGCTGCTCGTCTACGTCGGCGGCGTGATCGCCAGCAACCTCTTCGGCGACACCGGCGACCCGCGCTTCTCCGGCCTGGGCCCGACGCTGCTCACGTTGTTCCAGCTCACCACCGGCGACGGCTGGTCGGACGTGATGCGCGACCTGATGGAGCACAAGCCGTACGCGTGGATCTTCTTCCTCGTCTACCTGATGGTCGGCACGTTCACGATGCTCAACCTCTTCATCGCCGTGGTGTGCAGCGCGATGCAGGAGGAGGTGACGGTGCCCGCGCCCCGGACCGCCGCGCACGACGACCTGCTGGTGCAGGAGGTGCGGGCGCTGCGCGACGAGGTGCGGGCGATGAGGTCCGCCGCCGCCGAGAGGTGACGCGCCAGGGGTCCCGGCCGGCGACGCCGCCGTGCACCGGCCGGGACCCCCGCAACCCCGTTGTCACGGGGTGACCGGGACGTTCGTCAGACCTTTCGCCGCACGGGTGACCGTGTTCGAGGAGCGGACGACGTTCGGGCTGGCCGAGCACTTCGAGGTGGACGTGATCTTGACGGCGTACTCGCCGACGCCGCCGAGGTCGGAGGTGTTGCCGCTCCACACGTTGCCGCAGCCGTTGGGGAACGACGGCGTGGTGCTCGGGTTGTGCGTCTCGTAGCCGTTCGCGAGCACGCCCGGCGGGGTGAAGGTGCCGGTGTTGTTCTCGATGCGGTAACCGATGCCCTTCACGTCGATCCACGAGTCGGCGGAGTTCTCGCCGCTGATGCCGCGGCCGTCGAAGGTGTTGCCGGAGATCAGGCCGTCGTGGGTGCCCTCCTTGACGTCGATCGGTTCCGCGGCGACGCCGGGGCCGATCCTGTTGCCCAGCACCTGCACGCGGTCGGACCGGTCGACCCCGCCGGTGTTGCCGTGGCACGCCCAGTTCGAGCTCGCCGAGCCGAGGTAGACGCCCTCGCCGTAGCCCTTCTGCACCAGGCCGGTGTCGGTGATCGTCGAGTTCCTCAGCACGCCGTCCGCGGACGAGCGCCGGAAGTGCACGCCTTCCTCGTCGGTCTTCGACACCTTCACGCCGTCGATCGTGACGTGGTGGGAGTTGTCGAGGACGATGCCCTTCTTGGACTCCGTGACGCTGAAGCCCTTGAGGTTCCAGTGGGGCGCGTTGAACAGCCACAGGCCGTAGCCCGAGTCCCAGCCCGCCGTCGGCGCCGGGCAGGACGGCGCCTCACCCGACGGACCATCGTTCACGAGCACCGCGGTCGACGGGCCGGTCAGCGTGATCGGTGCGCTCGCCGTGCCGGCCTTCGCGGTCACGAACGACCCGCGGTAGGTGCCGGGTGCGAGCGTGATCGTGTCGCCGGGCCTGACGTTGACGAGAGCGGCCTTGAGCTGCTCCGCGGTCGTCACGGTGCCGTCAGCGGGAGGCGGCTCGGTGGTGCCCGGGACGTTCTTGAGGAACAACGACTTCGCGGAGTCCGACCGGGACACGTCCACGCCGTGGCCGCCGCTGTAGTCGCGCTGCTCGTTCTTCGCCCAGTCGGTGATCGGGGTGCCGTTGACGTCCAGGTGCCGGTATGCCGTGCCGTTCCAGCCGAACTGGTAGACGCGCTGCCGGTCGTTGTAGAACGGCTGGAAAGCACCGCCGTCGGAGAGCTGCTTGGCCATGTCGTTGTTGAAGAAGACGTTGCGCGGACCGGTGGCGCCCGACCACTTCACGGCCTTCTTCCCGGCGCCCCACCAGATCGGGAACCAGTTCGAGTCGTCGGGACCGCCGCCGCCCTCCTCGCCGCAGTTGGCGCGGCAGTTGCCGGAGCGGTGGGCGTAGGGCACGCGCACGGTGTTGAGCTCGACCAGGTTGTTGCGCTCCCAGCCGCCGTGCAGGTTCAGGTCGGAGTCGAAGTCGTTGCCCACCACCACGTTGCCCGACGCCGACCACTGGAACGTGAAGTGCCGCAGGTTGCGCGAGGTGTTGCCGGCGTAGAGCGAGTCCCACACCCGCGAGCCGCGGAAGTAGCCGTTGCCGCCCTTGCCCTTGTTCCACGAGCCGTCCAGCTGGTTGTCCACGATCTGCAGGTTCTTGGCCTCCTCGGTGACGATCGGGTGCGACCCCGCCATCTCCGCGCGGACGCCCCTGACCCACGAGTTCGCCGCCCACTTGAAGACGATGCCGTGCATCTCGTCGGCGGGCGCCATGTTGCCGTAGTTGTGGACGGCGTCCGCGGGGTTCAGGTCCGGCATCGCCTGCGTGAAGCCGAAGTTCTCGAACCCGACGCCGAGGACCGGGTCCACCAGCGGTGACACCTTCGAGTCGTACGTCGTGCCGTCGATCGCCGGTGATCCGTCGGAGGTCGAGTTGACCGGGACGTCGAACTCCAGCGGCTTGTCGAGCGTCACCGTCGTGCCCGAGACCGCGGCGACGGTGAAGATCTGCTGGCGCATGTGCATGTTCAGCAACGGGTGCTCGGTGCCTGTCGCGAACTGCTGCTCGTAGAACTTGACCGAGTTCGCCGCGCGGACGTTGACGAGCGTTCCGGCTTTGATGTTGGTGGCGGACGCGACCTGGATCGTCCGGTCACCGGCCTTCGCCGCCGCCTTGACCTTCGTGCCCGCCTTCCAGTGCACGTTGACCGTGCCCTCGAAGATGTCCTTGCGGTTCGCCGGTGCCGCCGCGTGGTCGCTCGCGTAGCTGGGGTGCACGCCGCGGGACTGGACCCGGAACAGGCCGCGGCCCGGCCACAGCCAGCCGCCCTTGCCCTGCCCGGACGTCATCGCGTCCTCGTCCCAGTCGGACCCGTCCGGCGTGAGGGTGTCGTAGCGGGTGGTGGCGTCCGGCGTGTAGACGATCTTCGTGGCGGTCGCCCCGGCGCCCCGGACGATCAGGTAGTCGGCGTCGGCGTGCAGTTCCTTCGACACCTCGAGCTCGCCGGCGGGCAGGGTGATGAGGCTCAGCTTCGTGTAGCTCGCGCCGGGGGAGCACTGCGTCCTGATGGAGTCGATCGCGGCCTGCAGCCCGGCCGTGTCGTCGCCGGAGTCGTTCGGCTTGACGTTGAACTGCGACGCGAGCTCCGCGGCCGTGATCTGACAGCTCGCGCTCGGGTTGACCTCGTTGTCGCCGGGCAGCACGCCGTTGCCGCGATATCCGGCTTTCGACCAGTCGTACAACCCGGAAACAGGGGCGCGGCGATTGGCTGCCGACACGTCCAGTCCGGTCGGTGCAGGTGTGGCTGTCGCCGTCGGCAGGGCAACGGTGAGCGAAACCACCAGCAGCAGGCCGAGCAAAGGCGGGGATGTTCGTTTCATAAGAACCCTCTTCGGCAGGGCGGGGCCATTTCTTCCTAGTCGAATTAGTCAAAGGTGTCAAACATTCACATTCTTGAAATAGGAATGTTGCACCTGTTTTCAATTACGTTTTCGAGGTCCTGGGGCCGTTCGCTGTGCAGCTCACGCCTCTGAATCGTGTGAGCCCTCCGGCCTGGGACGTGCCGGAAGGTGCCGCAATTCCCGTCCGGCCGCGTGGAATTCCGCCCGCTTTGTCATCCTGTCGGGCGTGGAAACCCCACGAAAGTGGCTGCGCGAGGCTGCTAACGCGGGCTGCGGGAACCACGCTGAGGCGCTGTCCGGCCTACCCGTTCGTGTCCGAACCAAGCCTGAACGGCGGATCGCCGACTGGGCCGAAGGCTGCAAAGGTCAGTTGCTGTTCGGCAGTTTGCGTTCCCACGAACAGGAGCCCCTCAGGTCATGGCGAGCCCCACTGTGAAGCCGGTTCTGCGCACCGACTACCAGCGTTCCGTCGCGGACTACTGGAACAAGGAGAAGGACCCGGTCAACATCAAGCTCGGTGAGGTGGACGGGCTGTACCACCACCACTACGGGCTCGGCCAGTACGACCCGGCGGTGCTCGAGGCGCCCGCCGCGGTGCGCGACCAGGCGATGATCGCCGAGATGCACCGGCTGGAGACCGCGCAGGCGGAGGTGCTGCTCGACGCGTTCGGCGAGCTGCCCGCGAACCCGCACCTGATGGACGGCGGGTCCGGCCGCGGCGGCACGAGCTTCATGGCCAACGCCCGGTTCGTCGCCCGCATCGACGGCGTCAGCATCTCCGAGGAGCAGGTGGCGTTCGCCAACGGTCAGGCGGCCGAGCGCGGCGTCGCCGACCAGGTGAAGTTCCACTTCAAGAACATGCTCGACACCGGCTTCGAGACCGGCTCGTTCAACGGCATCTGGACCAACGAGACCACGATGTACGTGGACCTCCAGCAGCTGTACGGCGAGTTCGCGCGCCTCATCGCGCCCGGCGGCCGGTACGTCTGCATCACCGGCTGCTCCAACGACCTGACGGGCATGAGGTCGCGCGCGGTCAGCCAGATCGACCAGCACTACATCTGCAACATCCACCCGCGCAGCGAGTACTTCCGCGCGCTGGCCGACAACGGGTTCGTGCCGATCAGCGTCGTCGACCTGACGCCGGACACCATCCCGTACTGGGAGCTGCGGGCCCAGTCGTCGGTCGCGACCGGCGTCGAGGACCCGTTCCTCACCGCGTACAGGGAAGGCAGCTTCCACTACCTGCTGATCGTCGCCGACAGGATCTGACGCAGCCGTGACCGACTTGAAAGACCTCCTCACCGGGCCGTCCGGGCTGGGCACCTCCGCTGCCCGGCTCGGGCGGCCCGAGGTCGTCGGCCTGCCACCCGAACCCGGCTATGCCGAACGCCCATGGGGCGACGGCACGGCGCCGCCGCTGTACGTGCCGGTGCTCGAACGGGAGGACGCGCTGCTGGCGGCCGCCGTCGACGAGCGGCTGGTCGCGTGGGCGGGGGAGTGCGGGTTCGACGAGCCCGAACGCTTCCTCGGCGGCATGTTCGGCCGGCTCGCGGTCCTCACCCACGTCGACACCGACGACGTCGAACAGCTCTTGATCGCCGCTCGCCTCAACGCCGCGTGGTGGGCGGCCGACGACCTGTACGCGGACAGCACCGAGATGGGCGCGGTCCCGGCCGAGCTCCCGCCGCGGCTCGCCCTGGCGATGGCCGCGATGGACCCGGTGGCACCTGCCGCCGAGTTCACGACGGAGCTGGAGCAGACGCTCGCCGCCGACCCGGTGCTCGTCGGCCTGCGCTCGGGCATCGCGCACCTGTCGGCGCGCAGCACACCGACCGTCGTGCAACGCGTCTGCTACTCGA
This sequence comes from Lentzea sp., assembly GCF_036380075.1. Lineage (NCBI taxonomy): Bacteria > Bacillati > Actinomycetota > Actinomycetes > Pseudonocardiales > Pseudonocardiaceae > Lentzea > Lentzea sp. The sequence continues at coordinate 8,770 of NZ_DASVFL010000173.1, forward strand.
CGTTCGCGATGTTCGTGTCCTGGACCGCCTACGCGGCCTGGCGCCACACCGGCGACTACCCGCCGGCGTGGCAGTACCTCGCGACGCGGCAGCACGACACCTTCTACACGTCGATGACGCTCATCGACGCCGTCGGCGGCTACGAGCTGCCCGCGCCGCTGTACTACGACCCGCGCGTGCGTCAGCTGCTCACGGCCGCGGGCACGGCGTCGGTGATCGTGAACGACCTGGTGTCGGTGGAGAAGGACGCCGCCGACGAGGTGCCGGTCTGCAACATGGTGCTGCAGATCGCGGCGGACCGGGGCTGCTCGACCGCCGAGGCCACCGAACGGACCGTGGAGCTGCACAACCAGCTGGTGCGCGACTTCGAGACCGGGCACCGGGAGCTGCTGGCGATCCCGTCGCCGGAGCTGCACCGGTTCCTGAAGGGCGTGAAGGCCTGGATGGGCGGCGGTTTCGAATGGCACACCACGCATCCGCGGTACCGGTAGAGCGTGCGCCCGAGCCACTCCAGCCGGGTGGCTCGGGCGCGGCCTTCGTCTTGGTCCTCACCGCCTGAACTTCCACCACCACGGCCAGATCAGGGTGCTGGCCAGGAGCACGGCGATCGTCGTCAGCATGACCGCCCACTCGACCTGCGCGGCCTGCTTCTCGAAGAAGTAGTCCAGGAGTGCGAAGGCGACCTGGAGAACGCCGACCACGGTCACGGCGGCGAGCAGCTTGTTGCGACTGCCGTCGACGCGCCGTTGCCGGGCCTCGCGCAGGTCGTCGATGGTGCTTTCGAGATCGGTGACGACCCTGGCCCAGTACTCCTCGCGCTGCTGGATCCCGCGCACCTTCTCGATCGACTGGTAGATGTCGCGTTCGGTGTCGTACCGGAGCACGTTGAAGTAGCGGTGCCGGTGCACCTCGTCGAAGGTGGTCAGGCGGAACCTGCGGAACCGGTTGAAGGTCTCCTCGCTGTGCCACCTGTGCCGCGAGGCGCCCCGATGGCCGCCCGTGCCGAGCAGGCGGACCTTCTCCAGGTGGCCGATCAGCCCCCGGACCTGTTGCTCGTACCGGTGGACCAGGTTCTCGTTGTGCAGGGTCATCAGGTGCACGAGGAACAGGTAGGGGCAGGTGCCGATCCACCCCAGGCCCGCGCTGA
>NZ_DASVFL010000174.1:0-23771 GCF_036380075.1 Lentzea sp.
CCGCCGTGGGCCCGTTCCTGGTCGGAGCTGCCGAGGCCGTCGAAGCCGCCGGAGGTCGGCCGGCTGATGCCGCCGCCCGCGCCGCCGGCGCCCTTGTTGGCCATCGAGGAGATCGCGTCGATGACCTGCTCGGCGATCTTCGCGATGTTGGTGACCTGCTTGATGAGGTTCATCAGCTTCTGCACGGAGCCGACGAGCTTCTGCAGGAAGTCGGCCAGCTTCTTCGCGTAGTTGACCGCGGTGGTGACGATGTCCGCGATCGCGCCCGCGATGGCCGCGCCGAACGTCAGGAACGACGCCGCCAGCCACTCGATGATCTTCATGACCATGTCGGACACGGCCTGGCTGATCAGGTCCATGATCATCTTGCGGACGGTGCCGACCAGCTCACCGGCGCCCTTGACCGCTCCCGCGATGCCCTCGACGGACTTCGCGAGCGTCTCGAGGCCACCCGCGTGCCTCTGCGCGGCGGCGCGGTAGCCGTCGGCCGCCCTGCCCTGCCACTCGCGGGTCTGCGAGACGCAGATCTTCTGGTACTCGGCGGCGATGCCGTGGACCTGCTTGCCGGCGTTCTGGAACGACTGCGCCATCTTGGCGATCGACTCGGGGCTGCCGAGCAGGACGTCGAACGGCTCGCGCAGGAAGTCGACGTGCTGGATGGCCCAGCTGAACCCGGCGGACAGGAAGCCGCTCAGCGGGTTCGCGGCCATGCCGACGATGCCCATGGCCGAGTTCGCGATGCCGAGGCCCGCGTTGACCCAGTCGCCCCGCTCGATGGCGGAGTAGGTGTTCGAGATGTTGCTGATCAGCTGCTGCGTGTCCTGGCCGCTGGACTGCGTCGCGGGGGCGTTCATCCCCGGCCTCCCTTGAAGCCGAACATGGTGTCGAGGTCGACCTGCTCGTACTGCTCGATGGTCTGCTTGAGCCCGTGGCCCATGTCCATGAGCGAGTTGGCGGCCTTGCCGAGCCCGTCCTGCGACAGACCGGCCTCCTGGAGCACCTTCTGGGCCAGGAACCCGAGGAAGACGCCGAAGGCCTCGGTCGTCAGAGCGCCCGGGTCGCACGTCTCCGTGGCCTTGCGCATCCGCTCCATGAGCTTGTCCACGCTCGCCGCGTGGTTTCTCAGCTCATCGAGGTCGATGTTGAAGTGTGATGACTGCATCGCCTACCCCCTCCTGCACTCAGGCCATGACGTCGGGCGGGTTGGTGAAGTACTCGTCGTCGGGCCGCGTGTCCTTGCGCTCCAACTCCGACTTCGGTTCTTCCTCGTCGGTTCCGTCTCCCGCGTATCCGTTCGGCATCTGCGCCTTCACGAACTCGAGCGCGGGGCTGTCGCCGACGAAGTCCGTCATGATCTGGACGACGCGCCCGGAGGCGTCCCGCTGGGCCTTGGCCGAGGCAGCGAGCACTGCGGAGGCGATCTCACCGGGGTCCATGCCGCGGGCCTCCGGCTTGATCTGGAGATCGGTCAGCACGCCCGTGGCGTTGACCGTCACCGTGATGAAGCCGTCGGGCGAGCTGGCGCTGCCACCCACACCACCGAGCTGGTCGCGAGCCTGCTCAGCGTTCTGCTTCGCCTGCTCGATCTTGGCCCCGTACTGCGCGAGCCACTGGTCCGGGTCAATGGGCTGCATGGTCACCCCCGTTGAGTGAATTGGTCGTTCGTTCGATTCGCTCTAGACGCCCGTATCGTTTCACCCGTTCCCTGCTCACCGATACTTTCAGTCCGATTACCGCCATCCGGGCTAACGAAGGGGTTCACCGTGCCTGAGGGAGTGCTGGAGATCGACGGGATCTCCAAGCGCTACGGGGAGGTCGTCGCCCTGCGGGACATGTCCTTCGACGTGCGCGCGGGCGAGCTCTTCGGGTTCGTCGGCAGCAACGGCGCCGGGAAGACCACGACCATGCGCATCGCGCTGGGCGTGCTCGCGGCCGACTCCGGCGAGGTGCGGTGGAACGGGAGAACCGTCGACCTCGACACCCGCCGCCGGATCGGCTACATGCCGGAGGAGCGCGGGCTCTACCCGCGGATGAAGGTGCTCGACCAGCTCGTCTACCTGGCCGAACTGCACGGCATGAGCACCAACGAGGCCCACACGAGCGCGGAGAGCTGGATCGCCCGCCTAGGGCTGCGCGACCGCCGGGCGGACGAGGTGCAGCGGCTGAGCCTCGGCAACCAGCAGCGCGTCCAGCTGGCCGCCGCGCTGGTGCACGAGCCGGACGTGCTGGTGCTCGACGAGCCGTTCTCCGGCCTCGACCCGGTCGCGGTGGACGTGATGAGCCAGGTCCTGCGCGAGAAGGCGTCGTCGGGGGTGCCGGTGGTGTTCTCCAGCCACCAGCTCGACCTGGTGGAACGCCTGTGCGACCGCGTCGGCATCGTGAGCGCCGGTTCGATGGTCGCGAGCGGAACAGTGGATGAACTCCGGGCCGGCGGGACCTCGCGCCTGGTCGTGGAGTCGCCGACGACCGACTGGGCTGCGACGCTGGACGGTGTGCGGGTGGTCGAGAGGAACGGGACGCGCTGCGTCCTCGAGCTCGCCGACGGCACCGACGACCAGACGGTCCTGCACGCCGCGCTCGCCGCGGGTCCCGTGCACGAGTTCTCCCGCCAACGCCCCTCGCTCACCGAGCTCTTCCGCAACGTCGTCACCACCGAGAGCAGGAGCGCATGAGGTCGTCCCGAGCAGTCGGGCTGGTGGCGAAGCGCGAGTTCGTCACGAAGGTGCGCACCAGGTCGTTCCTCATCGGCACCGCGGTGATCATCGCCGTGCTCGCCGGGTACGTGGTGCTCCAGTCGGTCCTGTTCGACGACCAGCAGCACAGCGTCGTCGGCCTCTCCGGCCAGGCGACGCAGCTCGCGGACCCGTTGAAGGAGAAGGCCAAGGCGTTCGGCATCGAGGTCGAGACGCGCGACGTCACGACCGCGGGCGACGCCGAGCAGGAGGTCCGCGACGGCAAGCTGGACGCGCTGGTGACCGGTGCGCCGCCCCAGCTGAAGATGATCGTCAAGGGCTCCGGCGACGAGGTGCTGACGACGGCGCTGAACGACGTGCTGCGCCAGCAGGTGCTGACCGCGCAGCTCGCCGAGGCCGGCATCACCCCGCAGGAGGTGGCGGAGAGCCAGGCGAACGCCAGGGTGGCCGTGACCGCGCTCGAACCCGTTGACCCGCAACGGGGTCAGCGCCTCGCGATCGGGTTGATCGTGGCCGCGCTGCTGTACTACTCGCTGCTGGTCTACGGCACGATGGTCGCCCAGGGCGTCGTCGAGGAGAAGTCCAGCCGGGTCGTGGAGATCCTGCTCGCGACCGTCCGCCCGTGGCAGTTGTTGCTGGGCAAGGTGATCGGCCTCGGCGCGGTCGGCCTGCTCCAGCTGCTGGTGATCTCGTCAATGGGGCTCGTGCTCTCGTCGGCGTTCGACGTGGTCGACGTCGGCGCGCTCGGTGGAGCCGCGCTGCTGACGGGCGTGCTCTGGTACCTGCTCGGCTTCTTCCTGTACGCCACGGTGTTCGCGGCCGCGGCGTCGCTCGTGTCGCGGCAGGAGGAGCTCCAGTCGGTGCTGACGCCCATCAGCATGACGATCATCGTGGCGTTCGTGGCCGGCATCAACCTGATGATCGGCAGCCCGTCCGGCTCCACCGTGACGGTGCTGTCGCTGCTGCCGCCGTTCGCCCCGATCCTGATGCCGGGCCGGATGGCGCTCGGCGTCGCACCGGCGTGGCAGGTGCTGCTGGCCGTGGCGCTCGCGCTGGTGGCCATCGCGGCGATCACGTGGCTGGGCGGCAAGGTCTACGCGAACGCCGTGCTCAGGACCGGCGCCCGCGTCAAGCTCCGCGAGGCCCTCAGGACCTGATGGCCTGGTAGCGGTCGAGCGCGACCTGGCGTTCGACCGCGTGGTCGACGATCGGCGTGAGGTCCGGCGAGTCCGGCGCGTACCGGCGGACGTACGCGCCGTCCGGGTCGAACTTCTTCTGCTGCGTGGTCGGGTTGAAGATCCGGAAGAACGGCGCCGCGTCCGTGCCGCAGCCCGCGACCCACTGCCAGTTGTGCTGGTTCGACGCGAGGTCGCCGTCGACCAGGTGCTCCATGAAGTGCCGCGCGCCCCACCACCACGGCAGGTGCAGGTCCTTGACGAGGAAGCTCGCCACGATCATGCGCACCCGATTGTGCATGAAGCCCTCCTGGAGGAGCTGCCGCATGCCGGCGTCGACGATCGGGAACCCGGTGCGGCCCTGTTTCCAGGCCTCGAACAGTTCCAGGTCGTCGTCGTGCACCATCCGGTCGAACTTGCGGTCGAGGTTCTCCCGCGCGGTCTCCGGCTTGTGCCACAACACGTCGGCGTAGAACTCGCGCCAGGCGAGCTCGCTGCGGTACGTGCCGTCGCAGTCCTGCAGGAGCGTGCGGGGGTGCAGGACGCCCCACCGCAGGAACGCCGACATCCGGCTGGTGGCGTCGAGGTCGGGCCGGTCGCGGGTGTTGTCGTAGTCGTGGAGGCGTTCGTCGCGGAACTTCTCCCACAGCTCCAGCGCGTCCGGCAGCTTCTCCGCCGCCTTCGGGATCTTGGTCTTGTTGGTGGGCTCCATCCAGTCCACAGTGGAGGCGTCGGTGTCGGCGGGCTTGCGCCAGCCGTGCTCCAGCCAGGCGTTGCGGAACGGCGTGAAGACCTTGAACGGCGTGCCGTCGCCCTTGCGCACGCGTCCCGGCGCGACGGCGTAGGGCGAGCCGGAGCGGACGAGTTCGATGTCCCCCAACGCTTCCTCGACGGCCTCGTCCCTGCGGCGGCCGTACGGCGCGTAGTCCGCGGAGATGTGCACGCTCCCGGCGCCGATCTGCTTCGCGACGCGCGGAACGGTCTTCACCGGGTCGCCGTGCACGACCATCAGCCGGCCGCCGAGCTGGTCGTTCAGCGCGTGCAGGCACCGGTGCAGGAAGTCGATCCGCGGCTGCCCCGACGGTTTGAGCAGGCGGTCGTCGAGGACGAACAACCCGAGCGCGCGGGGAGACCTCTCCGCGGCGGCGAGAACGGCCGGGTGGTCGGAGGTCCGCAGGTCGCGGCGGAACCAGATGAGCGAGGGTTCGGAACTCACCGGTCGAAGCTAAGACGAGCGGGGCACGCCTGCATGACAGGCGTGCCCCGCTCGGGTGAAGCTGACGGTCAGCGGTTCTCCATCGCGATGAAGTCGCGCTCGACCGGACCGGTGTAGATCTGCCGCGGGCGGCCGATCTTGGTGGCCGGGTCGTTGATCATCTCGCGCCAGTGCGCGATCCAGCCGGGGAGCCGGCCGAGCGCGAACAGCACGGTGAAGAACTTCGTCGGGAAGCCCATCGCCCGGTAGATCAGACCCGTGTAGAAGTCCACGTTCGGGTAGAGCTTGCGGGAGATGAAGTACTCGTCGCTCAGCGCGGCCTCTTCCAGCTGCTTCGCGATGTCGAGCAGCTGGTCGTCGGCGCCGAGCTTGCCGAGGATCTCGTCGGCGGTCTTCTTGATGATCGCGGCGCGCGGGTCGTAGTTCTTGTAGACCCGGTGGCCGAAGCCCATCAGGCGGACGCCGTCCTCCTTGTTCTTGACCTTGTTGACGAACGACTTCACGTCGCCGCCGTCGTTCTTGATCTTCTCGAGCATCTCCAGCACCGCGCTGTTCGCGCCGCCGTGCAGCGGGCCGAACAGGGCGTTGATGCCGGCGGAGATGGACGCGAAGAGGTTCGCCTCCGACGAGCCGACCAGGCGCACGGTCGACGTGGAGCAGTTCTGCTCGTGGTCGGCGTGCAGGATGAACAGCAGGTCGAGAGCGCGGACCAGGTCCGGGTCGAGGTCGTAGGCCTCGGCCGGGAAGCCGAAGGTCATGCGCAGGAAGTTCTCCACCAGGCCCAGCGAGTTGTCCGGGTAGAGGAACGGCTGGCCGACCGACTTCTTGTACGCGTAGGCCGCGATGGTCGGCAGCTTGGCGAGGAGGCGGATCGTCGAGATCTCCACCTGGTTCGCGTCGAACGGCGACAGCGAGTCCTGGTAGAAGGTCGACAGGGCGGACACCGCGGACGACAGCACCGGCATCGGGTGCGCGTCGCGGGGGAAGCCGTCGAAGAAGCGCTTGAGGTCCTCGTGCAGCAGGGTGTGCCTGCTGATCTTCTTGTTGAAGTCCTCGAGCTGCGCGGCGGTCGGGAGCTCGCCGTAGATCAGGAGGTAGGAGACCTCCGCGAAGTTCGAGCGCGCGGCCAACTGCTCGATCGGGTACCCGCGATAACGCAGAATTCCAGCGTCACCGTCGATGTAGGTGATCTCGGAGGAGCAGGAGGCCGTGTTGACGAAACCGGAGTCCAGGGTTACCAGACCGGTGGTCGACAGCAGCTTGCCGAGTTCGATGCCGGACGCGCCTTCGGACGCCCGCACCACCTTCATCTCGAGCTCTCCGCCCCCGTGGCGCAGCGCGACGGTCTGTGGGTCGGTCGGCGCAGTCGTCGCGTCGGGCATTCAAGTCCCTCTCAACGCTCGGACGGGGTGGCGGCAGGTCGCACGGCCTGCCGACGTCTCGGACCACCCCGTTGGGATCTGAGTCTTCAAGTTCATCCACGCTAGTCGGCGGAAGGCCCGGCTCGCAGCAGCGGTGTGAACCGATTCTGTGAGATGGGACCGGCATCACATCCGGAATGCCAGTTTCCAGCGCGGCTACCCCACGGTAGTCCGATCCGCCGCTTTAGCCAGCCAACGCGGCGGTGAGTTCGCTCGCAAAGGGCGGTTCGGCACCCGCACGGGAACATGTGATCGCGGCGGCCGCGCCGGCGTACGTCAGAGCCTCGGTCCACTCGTCGCGTGAGAGCGCGCGCACCTTGCCGGTGTCGAGCGCGTCGTGGTCGTGCAGCCACGCGAGCAGGGCACCTTGCACGGTGTCGCCCGCCCCGATCGTGTCGACCACGTCCACCGTCACGGGTGGCACGTCGACCTGGTCCGTGGCGGTGATCACGGAGAGGCCGTCGCCGCCCTTCGTCAGCACGACGGCGGCCGGTCCCTGTGAAATCCACGTCCTTGCGATCTCGATCACGTCGGCGTCGGTGGCGTTCTCGGCGTCCGCGAGCCACCGCGCGTCCTCGACGGACACCTTCAGCAGCCCGACGTCCGGCAGCCACGACGCGAAGCGTTCGCGGTAGGCGCCCGGATCGGCGATGAGCCCTGCCCGGATGTTGGGGTCGAGCGCGGTCAGCAACCGCTTGCCCTCGCGCCGCAGCACCTTCTCGTACACCGAGGCGCCGGGTTCGAGCACCAGCGACAGCGTGCCGAACGAGACGGCCTGCACTCCCTCGGCCAACGGCCCGGGGTCCTCGACGAGCCGGTCGGCCGTGCCCTCGACGTAGAACGCGTAGCGCGCGGACCCGTCCTCGGCGAGCCCGACGACGGCGAGCGTGGTGTTCTCCGGTCCACGTTGGACCAGATCCGTGCTCACGCCCGAGGCGTGCAGCCGCTTCACCAGCTGCTCGCCGAAGTGGTCGGTCGACACCCGCGACAGGAACCCCGTCGGCACGTCCAGCCGCCCGAGCGCGACCGCCACGTTGTACGGCCCGCCACCGAGTTTCGGCGCGAGCGGCGTGAGCTCGTCGTCCCCCACCGGCACCATGTCGACCAGCGCCTCACCAGCAACCACGATCACCGCGTTCTACTCCTTCTGCGAAGCGCCCGTCCTCTGGAGCCCATCCAACAACAGTTCCCCCAGGGCGGTGAACGCCTCGGCGTCCGAAACGCCTGCCCGTTTCGTGAGGACACCCGTCTGGATGCCCTCGATGAGCAACCCGGCCATCTCGGCGAACAGCGTCGCGTGCACCTCGCGGAACACGTGCAGCTCGACCCCGTCCTGGATGAACGCCTTGATGCGCTCGGCGGCGGCACGCGCGTTGCGCTCGTACGTGGCGCGCGTGGGCGGGAAGTCGGACACGTCGGCGATGAACGCCGCCGACGCCTTCGACAGCTCCTCAGCGGCTCCCGCGAGGTAGCTGCCGATGCGTTTGCGCACGTCGTTGAGGCCCGCGACGCGCTTCTCGATCCGCTCGGCCGCACCCTTGAAGTACCGCCCGACCACCCGCACGGCCAGCTGCTCCTTGCTGCCGGCGAGCGCGTACAGCGTGGACTTCGAGCAGTGCAGCCTGCCCGCGATGTCGTCCAGCGTGAGATGCCCGAAGCCCTCGGTGAGGAACAACGCCTCCAACCGGGTGAGCAGCTCGGCCTGCCGCTGCGTGAGAGCCCGCGTCATAGGTGACGACCCTGCCACATTCGCTGGCTGCTGTACTGCACAACGCACTAGAGTACAGCTACCAGTACACACCGGAGGTCGACGATGCCCGCCGAGAGGCTGCTCCCCACCCCAGAGGCAGAAGACCTGATCGCGCTGGTCAGGGAGATCGCGCGGGACGAGCTGAAGCCCCACGCCGCGGACGCGGAGGAGAACGAGAAGTTCCCCCGCGACGCGTTCCGCCTGCTGGGCAGGTCGGGTCTGCTGGGCCTGCCGTACCCGGAGGAGTTCGGCGGCGGCGAGCAGCCCTACGAGGTGTACCTGCAGGCCCTCGAAGAGGTCGCCTCGGCGTGGATGACGGTCGCCGTGGGCCTCTCCGTCCACGTGATGTCCTGCTACGGCCTGGCCACCTTCGGCACCCGCGAGCAGCAGGACCGCTGGCTCCCCGAGATGCTCGAGGGCGAGCTGCTGGGCGGCTACGCCCTCTCCGAGGTCCAGGCGGGGTCCGACCCGGCCGCCATGTCGACCAGGGCGGTCCGCAAGGGCGGCGACTACGTCGTGAACGGCACCAAGGCGTGGATCACGCACGCCGGCGCCGCCGACTTCTACACCCTGATGGCCCGCACGAGCCCGGACGCGGGCCGCGGCATCTCCTGCTTCCTGGCACCGGGCGAGACCAGGGGCCTCACCGCGCTGACCCCGGAACGCAAGATGGGCCTGACCGGCTCCATCACCGCGCAGCTCCACTTCGACGACGTCACCTTCGGCACCGACCGCCTGATCGGCAAGGAGGGCGACGGCCTCAAGATCGCACTGTCCGCTTTGGACTCCGGCCGCCTCGGCATCGCGGCCTGCGCCGTGGGCCTGGCCCAGGCGGCCCTGGACGAGGCGGTCACCTACGCCAAGACCAGGACCCAGTTCGGCCGCCCGATCATCGAGTTCCAGGGCCTGGAGTTCCTCCTGGCCGACATGGCGGCGGCAGTCGAGTCGGCCAGGGCCACCTACATCTCAGCGGCCCGCCGCCGCGACAAGGGCCTCCCCTTCCGCCAGCAGGCCTCGATCGCCAAGCTCATCGCCACCGACGCGGCCATGAAGGTGACCACCGACGCCGTCCAGGTACTCGGCGGCGCCGGCTACACCCGCGACTTCCCGGTGGAGCGCTACATGCGCGAGGCGAAGGTCCTGCAGATCTTCGAGGGCACCAACCAGATCCAGCGCCTCGTGATCGGCAGGGGCCTCCGCTAGACCTCCCGGTAGAAGGGGTCGGCCACGACCCCTTCCCCGAGCCCTTCGTCGAACGCGTAAACCTCACGCCCCTCGACGAACACCCGCAACGCCCGGCTCATCACGTCCAACGGATCCCCGGACCAGATAACAACATCACCATCAAGCCCCGGCTTGAGCGCGCCGACCCGGTCGTCCAGCCCCATGATCCGAGCGGGGTTGGTCGTGATGGACTTCAACGCCACCTCACGATCCAGCCCTTCCTTCACCGCCAGAGTGGCCTGGTGCACCAGGAAGTGAATGGGCACAACGGGATGGTCGGTCGTGATCGCCAACTCCACCCCGGCCCGAGCCAGGATCCCGGGGTTCCGCAGCCCTCGGTTCCGCAGCTCCACTTTGGACCTAGAAGTGAACAACGGCCCGATGATCACCGGAATCTGCTTGTCCGCGATGACATCGGCGATCAGGTGCCCCTCGGTCCCGTGGTTGAGGATCAACCGGTACCCGAACTCCTCGGACAACCGGATGGCCGTGGCGATGTCATCGGCCCGGTGAGCGTGCTGACACCAGGCCAACTCCCCGGACAACACCTTCCCCAGGATCTCCAACGTCCCGTTGCGGTCGAAGGCCTTCCCGTCCTTCTCGGCCTCGGCCTTCCGAGCCAGGTAGTCCTGCGCCTTGGTCAACTCGTCCCGGATGACCGCAGCCACCCCTTGCCGAGTCGACGGCAACTTCCCCTTGTCGCCGTAGACCCGCTTCGGGTTCTCACCAAGCGCACTCTTGACGCTGACCGGCTCCTTGACGAGCATCTCGTCAACGGTCCGACCCCAGCACTTGATCGCAACCGTCTGCCCACCGATGGGGTTGCCGGACCCGGGCTTGATCACAGCGGTGGTGACCCCGCCACTGAGCGCATCACCAAACCCGAGGTCAGCGGGGTTGATGGCGTCCAACGCCCGCATCCGAGCCCCCACGGGGTCAGTCATCTCGTTGGTGTCCTGCCCGGCCCACCCCTCAGCCTCCTCGTGGACACCGATGTGCCCATGAGCCTCGACGAAGCCGGGCAAGACCCAGGCCCCACCCGCGTCGACGACCTCAACCCCGTCAGGGACAGAGACGTCAGCCCCCACAGCAACGATCTTGCCGTCCTGGATGAGGACGGTCCCGCCCTCAACAGGCGAACCGTCGACGGGCACGACATAGCCACCGGTGATCGCGATGTTCATGGTTAGCAACGCTAACGGTTAGACAGCCAAGGGGCCACCCCAACGAAGCCGAAGGCGAGCAGCCCTTGGTCTGGCTTTTGCTCTTGGCTTTTGAGCGCAAGCTCTCGCGGTGGGTGCCCCGTCACGAGTCGCGCCACAGCACTTGCTGCGCCTGAGGGGGTATGTCAAACGGCCACGCTTTTCGGCCGTTTGACATACCCCCTCAGGCGTGGCCCGCTCCTGGTGCGACTTGTGACGGGGCACCCACCGCAACGCAACCACCAACGCAACAGCAAGCCGCCCAAAGCAACAGGCGTGCCATCAACCCGCCAGCGGCGCGGAGCCCCCGATCAGATTGCCGGGGGTCTGAGGGCAGCGCCCCCAGGGGGAAGCACGCAACAGAAACAGGCCGCCCGCAACAGGGGAACACAAAGCAAAAGGCCCCCAGGCACAAAACCCGGGGGCCCAGCCAACCCAACCTCAGGCGTCGTCCTCAGCCCCAGGCAGCTCAACATCCTCCACAGGCTTCCCGTCCTTCACAGGAGCAGGAACCAGAGCGTCCAAAGCCGCCCCGGCAATCCGCCGAAAAGCCCGCCGAGGCCGAGCCCTCTCCAACACCGCGACCTCCAACTTGGCCGCGGGCAACAACTCGGAAGACCCGGCCGAAGTGGAAGGCGACCCAGCCGACAACGCCTTCACAGCGATGGAAAAAGCCTCAGCCAACGAAAGAGAGTCGGCAAAGGCCTCCTTCAAAGCCGTGTTGGCGGCGTCCACGGTGCCACCCATCACGATGTACTGCGGCTCGTCCACGATGGACCCGTCGTAGGTGAGCCGGTACAGCGTGTCGGCGGCGGCGGTGTCGCCGACCTCGGCCACGCAGATCTCGACCTCGAAGGGCTTGATCTGCTCGGTGAAGTAGGTGCCGAGAGTGGTCGCGTAGACGTTGGCCAGCGACCGGGAGGTGACGTCGCGCGGGTCGTTCTGGTACCCGCGGACGTCGGCGAACCGGATCCCGGCCTGCCGCAGGTTCTCGAACTCGCTGTACCGCCCGACGGCCGCGAAGCCGATGCGGTCGTAGATCTCCGAGACCTTGTGCAGCGTGCTCGAGGGGTTCTCCGCGACGAACAGAATGCCGTCCGCGTACTTCAGCACGATGACGCTGCGACCCCTGGCGATGCCCTTGCGGGCGTACTCGGAGCGGTCGCGCATCACCTGCTCAGCCGATGCGTACAGCGGCATCGTCATGGGTGGTGCTCCTGACGTCGAACGTGTGGGGGGACTCAGCCGGCGGGGCGGGACCTGCGGCCGTCGACGACCGCGTCGGCGATCGTCTGGACCTGGGACTTCGGCACCTCGACGGCGCCGTCGATCCCGTTGATCGTGACCACGACCGGGTACAGGCGGCGGACGGGGTCCGGGCCACCGGTCGCCGAGTCGTCGTCCGCCGCGTCGTACAGCGCCTCGACGACCGCGCGGATGGCGGTCTCGACGTCCGCGTCCGGGTCGTAGAGCTTCTTGAGCGCCGACTTCGCGAAGAGCGAGCCCGAGCCGACGGCCTGGTAGCCCTGCGACTCCTCGTAACGGCCACCGGTGACGTCGTAGGACACGATGCGGCCCGCCCGGTCCGGGTCGGCCGCGGTCGTGTCGTACCCGGCGAACAGGGGCACCACGGCGAGGCCGGCCATGGCCGCGTCGAGGTTGCCCCTGATCATGGCCGAGAGGCGGTTCGCCTTGCCGTCGAGCGACAGCGGCACGCCCTCGATCTTCTCGTAGTGCCGCAGCTCGACCGTGTACAGGCGCACGATCTCGATCGCGATGCCCGCGGTTCCCGCGATGCCGACGGCCGAGTGGTCGTCGGTCACGAAGACCTTCTTCATGTCGCGCTGGGCGATGACGTTGCCCATGGTCGCGCGCCGGTCACCGGCGATCACGACGCCGCCCTTGTACGTGGCGGCCACGATCGTCGTCCCGTGCGGGGCCTGGACGGTCCCCTCGGGGAGCTTCCGGCCGCTGGGCAGCATCTCGGGTGCCTGCGCCCGCAGGAAGTCCGTGAACGACGACGAGCCCGGAGTGAGGTACGCCGCCGGCAGCGCCGCGGCCGGGTAACGCCCGGTCGAGCTGTTGTCCATGTGTTGGTTGTTCTCCCGTCCCCGAGGTGGTCAACAGGCCCCCGAGGGCCTACTGACCACCCTTCTGCACGTATGCGCGGACGAAGTCCTCCGCGTTCTCCTCGAGCACGTCGTCGATCTCGTCGAGGATCGCGTCCACGTCCTCACCGAGCTTCTCGCGGCGTTCCTGACCTGCTCCGGCGGCGTCGTCCGCACCGTCGTCGCCGTCGCCACCGCCCTGGCGCTGCTTCTGTTCCTGGGACATCTCGGCCTCCCACTGACTCGCCTGACAAGAACACTACCCAGCGGCACCGACAAAATCCCTGAGCCACTCGGGTAGACGATCACCCGCGGGTGAGTGCGTCCACCAGCTGCTCGGCGGTGTCCGATGCCTCCAGCAGCGCTCCGACGTGCGCTTTCGTTCCCCGGAGGGGTTCGAGCGTCGGAATCCGCACGAGCGATTCTCGACCGAGGTCGAAGATCACCGAGTCCCACGAGGCGGCCGCGACGGCGCTCGGGTAGCGCTCCAGGCACCGGCCGCGGAAGTACGCACGCGTGTCCTCGGGCGGCGTGGTGATGGCCGCGCGGACCTCCTCCTCGCTGACCAGGCGCTTCATCGAGCCGCGCGCGACCAGGCGGTTGTAGAGGCCCTTGTCCAGGCGGACGTCGGAGTACTGCAGGTCGACCAGGTTGAGCCGCGCCGAGCCCCACGCGAGGCCGTCGCGCTGCCGGTAGCCCTCGAGCAGCCGCAGCTTCGCGACCCAGTCGAGCCGGTCGGCGCACAGCGCCGGGTCCTTCGCCAGGTCGGTGAGCACCTCGCCCCACACGCGCAGGACGTCGCGGTCGCCGACGCCCTCCTTCTCGACGAACGCCAGGGCGCGCTCGTGGTAGGCGAACTGCAGGTCGAGGCCGGTGAACTTGCGGCCGCCGGTCAGCTCGACCTTGGTCTTGAGCGTCGGGTCGTGGCTGATGTGGTGCACCGCGCGCACCGGGTCGACCAGGCGCAGGTCGTCGAACCGCTGCCCGGCCTCGATCATGTCCAGCACCAGCGAGGCCGTGCCGACCTTGAGGTACGTGGAGTACTCGGCGAGGTTGGCGTCGCCGATGATGACGTGCAGGCGGCGGTACTTGTCCGCGTCCGCGTGCGGCTCGTCGCGGGTGTTGATGATGCCGCGCTTGAGCGTCGTCTCGAGGCCGACCTCGACCTCGATGTAGTCGGCGCGCTGCGAGAGCTGGAAGCCGGCCTCCTCGCCGGAGGGCCCGATGCCCACGCGGCCGGAACCGGTGATGACCTGGCGCGACACGAAGAACGGCGTGAGGCCCGCGATGACGGCGGTGAACGGCGTCGACCGCTGCATCAGGTAGTTCTCGTGGGTGCCGTACGACGCGCCCTTGCCGTCGACGTTGTTCTTGTACAGCTGCAGGCGCGGCTGGCCGGGCACGGTGGCGGCCTTGAGCGCGGCCTCCTCCATGATCCGCTCCCCCGCCTTGTCCCAGATCACCGCGTCGCGCGCGTTGGTGACCTCGGGTGCCGAGTACTCGGGGTGCGCGTGGTCGACGTAGAGCCGCGCGCCGTTGGTGAGGATGACGTTGGCCGCGCCGAGGTCCTCGACGTCGGAGTCGGCGGGGTGTCCGCCGGGGCTGCCCAGGTCGAACCCGCGCGCGTCGCGCAGCGGTGACTCCACCTCGTAGTCCCACCGGGCGCGCCGGGAGCGCGGTATGTCCGCCGCCGCCGCGTACGCGAGCACCACCTGTGTCGAAGTGAGCACCGGGTTCGCGGTCGCGTCGCCCGGCACTGAGATGCCGTACTCGACCTCGGTTCCCATGATCCGCCGCATGCGCAACACCTTATGACCTGAACCCGACATCAGCGTGAGGGGAGCTTCACGGTGAAGCTCCCCCCACCCTATTCACCCGGATGCCAGTCCGGCGGCAGGACGGATCCGCGAGGCGCCGCGCGAGGGCCCGAAAGCGGCGACCACGGCGAGCGCCACGACCGCCACCGCACCGATGACCAGCGGGAACACCACCGATACGGCGGGCAGCACCAGTGGGATCCCGATGGACAGGATCGCGACCACCGCGTACCCGAACCCGAGCGCGCCGCCGCCGAGGACCCCGACGAGCGCCAGCATGACCGCCTCCGCGATGACCCCGCCCTGCAGCCCGCCTCGAGTGACGCCCAAGGCGCGCCGCAGCGCGAGCTCCTTGCGGCGCTCCTGGACGGAGATCGTCAGCGCCGTGCCGATGCCGGTCACGGCGACCGCCACGGACAGCCCGAGCAGCACCATCATCAGCACGGTGCCGAGGTGCATGTACCGCTCGGCCTCGGCGCGTTCGTCGGCGTCGGTCCTCACGATCACGGTCGGGTTGTTCGGCAGCGCGGCCTGCAGACCCGCCCGGAACCGGGCGGGATCCGTGCCGTCCTTCAGCGCGACGAGCACCTTCTCCGCCGGCCCCGACGTCTGGCCGCCGAGGATCGGCGTGTAGCCGGTGAGCGTGCCGGGCACGGTCCCGACCACCTTGTACTGCTTGCCGTCGCTCTCGATGAAGGGCTTGTCGTCCCACTCCGACGGCACCACCGCGGTCCCGGCGGCGAGCTGCTCGGCCCCGGCCACGTTCTGCGCCTTGAGCCACGTCCGGAACTCCTCCGGGTCGGCGCCGGAGCC
Source organism: Lentzea sp. (assembly GCF_036380075.1). Lineage (NCBI taxonomy): Bacteria > Bacillati > Actinomycetota > Actinomycetes > Pseudonocardiales > Pseudonocardiaceae > Lentzea > Lentzea sp. The sequence goes on from NZ_DASVFL010000174.1 coordinate 15,420, forward strand.
GTTCTCGGCCTTGTGCAGCACGACGCTCGCGGCCACGCCGTCCTGCGCGGGGATCGGCGGCAACGCCCTCTCCCCCGCGTCGACGACGGTGGCGTCCGGCCGTTCCTCGTTGGCGAACGAGTACGTCAGCTCCTGCGCGGTGCCCAGCAGGACCAGGAAGAACGTCACCATCGAGCTGGCCAGCAGCAGCGGCAACGCGACCGACGCCGACCGCTGCGGCATCCTGCGCACCTCGGCGCCGGCGAGCTTCCAGTGCGTGCCGCCGATCCTGCCGAACAGGCGCGCGAGGAACGGCACGGTGACCGGGCCGAGGATCCAGAACACGCCCGTCACCGCGGCGATCGCGGAGAACGTGACGGCGAGCGGCGCCCCGGACGTGCCCTTGGCGGCGATGGCGGCCAGTGCGAGGACGGCGGCGACACCGGTGAACAAGAGACCGAACACGAGCCGAAGGCGACGCACGGACCGCTTCGGCACCTCGTTGTCGGCGTCGCGCAACGCGGCGAGGGGCGACACGCGCGCGGCGTTGACCGCGGGACGGACGGCGGCCACGACCGACAGGATGGCGGCGACGACGACTCCGAGGATCACGTACCCGAGCGACGGCAGCAGCCGGGGGCTGAGCTCCACGGCGCCGAACAGCACCGAGATGCCGGTGACGTCGAACGTCCTGGCCAGCACCCACGCCATCGGCCCGCCGAGCAGCGCACCGCCGATGCCCGCCGCCACACCCGTCAGCAGCGCCTCGAACAGGCTCCTGCGCACCAACGGCCCGCGCTGGGCGCCGATGCACCGCAGCAACGCCGTCTGCCGCTGTCGTTGCGCGTAGACCGCGCGGAACGTGGCGGCGGCGACGAACACCGCGGTCGCCAGCGCGAGGATGCTGAACGGCAGCAGGACGAACGTCAGGTCGTCGCCCACCTTGTCGGCGTCGGGGTCCGGGTCCCACACGGCGTAGGACGCGCCCGCGGCGGCCTTCACGGCGTCACGGGCACCCCCGATGACCCAGATCTGCTTGGTGAGCGGCTGCGGGTCGAGCTTGGTCGCGAGTCCGGGACCGGCCACGAGGATCGGCCGCGAGTCCACGCCGCCCTTCTTCAGCACGCCGCTGACGGTGACGGTGACCGGCTTGCCGTCAGCAGCGGCGAGCGAGACCTCGTCCCCCGGTTCGAGCCCGCGTTCGAACGCGGTGATCTTGTCGACGGCGACCTCGCCGTCGGCGGCGGGCTGCCTGCCCTCCTCCAGCGGCCAGCGCACGAGGTCCGGCTGCTGGACGTTCACCTCGGCCCGCTCCTGCCCCGCGCGGCCGTTCGCGTCGAGCAGGTCCGCCCGCGCCACCTGCACCGGCACCGCCCTGCCGACCGCGGAGAGCGTGCCCAGCAGCGCGTCGTCGAGCTTCGGGCGGGCGGCTTCCGGGACGTCGCTGTCGAACGGCTGCGGCTTGACCTCGACGACGTGCCCCACGGACGGCGGTGTGAGGGGCGTGCCCTCGTCGATCGACCTGCTGAGCGCGTCGCTCAGCACCAGCGCGGCCAGCAGGCAGGCCACGCCGACGACGAGCGCGACCCCGGGCAGCAGCGCGCGGCCCGGCCGGGCGCGGAACTCGGCGACGCCGAGCCGCAGGGAAGTGGACACGAATCCTCCTCGGTGACGTCTGACGGTCACGAAGGTAGGAAGGAGGGCGATCAGCGGGCGTCGGACTCCGGTAGCAGGCTGACGTACGACCACAGGAGGACGCGGGGATGATCAACCTCTACGACGGGGACGCGAACGTGATCGGGGAGGTCACGCGCGAACGGATGCGCGCGGAGAACCTGTGGCACGGCTGCGTTCTCACCGTCGTGCACTCGGTCGACGGCGAACGGGTGTACGTCCACCGCCGCACGGACACCAAGGACATCTTCCCCGGCCTCTACGACTTCGCGGCGGGCGGCGTGGTCGACGCGGGCGAGACCCCGGACGTGGCCGCGGTCCGAGAGCTGCGCGAGGAGCTCGGCGTCGAGGCGCCCCTGGAGTTCCTCTTCCGGACCACCTACGTCGACGAGCACACCCGCTACCACGCGTGGATCTACCGGACGCGCTCCGACGGCCCGTTCACCCACCAGCCCGAGGAGGTCGCCTGGGGCGGGTGGATGCGGCTGGACGAGCTGCGCGGCCGGATCGAGGACCCCGGCTGGCCGCTCGTCCCGGACGGCCGCGTGATCGGCCGGGAGTGGCTCAGCCGGTTCGCGTGAACCCGTGGCTGCGCTCCACCTTCGCGATGTGCAGGGTGTAGCTCTCGTACCACGCGTCGCGCCCACGCTGTTGTGCCGCACGGTGTTCGGCGTTGGACCGCCACTGCCGCAACGCCTCGGCGTCGCGGAAGTACCCGACGGTGATGCCGAGGCCGCCGGGGGTCTGCGCGTGGTCCATCCCGAGGTAGCCGGGGATGTCCCGCACGAGCTCCTCCATGCGCGCGTTGGTCTCGCGGTAGCCGCTCTGCTCCTCGGTCCGCACCGTGGTGAAGACAGCGGCGTAGTACGGGGGTTCGAAAGCCTGCATCGGCGCGTCGCTCACGCCGTGACCATAACTAGTTCCAGCTCAGGCCCGCGCGGTATTTCCAGTAGTGCTCGGCGGGCTCGCTGAGGTCCGGCAGGTCGACGTCGATCCGCAACGCGTCCACATTGGACCTCAGCTGCTCCGGGCTCGCCGCGCCGGACAGCACGACGTCCGCCCACGGCTGCCGCGCGATCGCCGCCAGCGCCACCGCGTCCGGACCGACCCCGAGCGCTTCCGCCTGTGCCGCGACCGCGTGCGGGGGCTGCACGACGAGCCGTCCGTTGGCCACGCCCTCCTTGACGATCACCCGCAGCCCGGCGTCGTGGGCCTCCTGCAGCGCGTCGCCGGCCGAGGTCTCCAGCAGGTTCCAGGTGGACTGGACCGACTGGAAGACGCCGAGGTCGAGCGCCTTGCGGATCGCGTCGGCCTGCCTCGGCCCGGACGTCGAGAAGCCCAGCGGGACACCGGTCGCGACCATCGCGTCGCGCAGTTCCGCGTCCTCGAACAGCGGGCTGTCGACCGTCAGCGAGTGCACCTGGTAGAGGTCGACGCGCGGCAGCAGCTCGCCGGTCTCCCGCCACTGCCGGGTGAACCGGGCCAGCGAGTGCTCCTTGACCTCGTGCACCTCGGCGTCGGGCCGCCAGTCCGCGGTGTAGGCGTAGCCCCACTTGCTGGACACCGTCACGTCGTCGTGCCCCGGCAGCCAGGAGGACAGGAAGTCCTCGGACAGCCCGTACGAGCGGGCCGCGTCGACCCAGCGGATGCCGAGCTCGTAGGCGGTGTCGAGGACGAGGTGGCACTGCGCGCGCATCGAGTCGACGTCGCGCACACGCGGCAACGCGTCCTCACGGCCGAGGTTGATGTAGGCGGGACGACCGAGCGACGCCAGTCCGAGTGCGAGTTGTGCCATGACGGACACGGTAAACGGCGGCCCCCCAGGACCGCCGTTCACGTGACCCGTGCGGGTCGGTCACACCGCGACGATCAGAAGTCGTCGGCCGTGCGGATGTGGTTGCGCACCCACTTGCCGGCTTCCTTGAGCCGGCCCTCCCCGGCGAAGCTGCTGCCGGAGCACGTGCCGCTGGTGAACACGGCGCCCGTGCGGTGGTCGTCGGAGAAGTTCCAGTTCGTCCAGGAGATCTTGGCCTCCTTCATGAACGCGATGAACTTGTTCGCCATGGTGAAGTCGTTCGGACCGTCACCGGAGGCCTCCTGCGACCCGAACTCGGTGACGAAGACCGGCACCTGGCTCGAGACCGTGCGCAACGCGTTCAGGTACGAGTCGCGGTGGTCCTTCGCGTAGAAGTGGAACGTGTACATCAGGTTCGAGGCGTTGACCTTGTTGCGGCCGACCTCGTTGACGTCACGCCCGTCGGACAGGCCGAACGTCGACCAGCCGTGCGTGCCCACGAGCACGAGGCTGTCCGGGTCCTCCGCGCGGATCGTCGGGATGACGGCCTCCGCGTAGGACTTCACCCGCGACCACGTGACGCCGTTCGGCTCGTTCGCGATGTCGTAGATGATGTTCGTCTTGTCCTTGTGGCGCTGGGCGATCTCCTTGAAGAACGTCTTGGCGCGCTCGGTGTTGTGGTTCGGGTCGCCCGGCGAGAGCTGGTGCCAGTCGACCAGCGCGTACAGGCCGCGCTTGGTCGCCTCCTCGATGTAGCCGTGCACCAGGTCGGTGAACTTCCGGGGGTTCGACTCGTAGCCGCCCTCCTGGACGTACATCGAGATGCGGAGGATGTCGGCCTTCCAGTCGTTCGCGAGCGCGTCGAGCGACGCGGTCTTGACGCACTGGGAGTACCACTGGATGCCGTGCGTGCTCATGCCGCGCAGCTGGACCTGCTTGCCGTTCTGGTTGCACAGCTTCACACCGCACACCCTGAGCAGGCCGTTCACCGCCGCGGGCGACCCCGGCGGCAGCGCGGCGGCGGAGACGTCCCCCGCGGGTGCCGCGGCGACGGAACTGCCCGCCATCACACCGGTCAACGGAAGCACGACTGCCGCGGCGAGCGCCACCACGGACCTCTGCCAAGCCATTCAGCATCTCCTCTCGGACTGTCGGCGGCGGATTAGATAGGTAAGTTTCCTTACGTATTAAAGGTATGGATGACCATAAAGCGGACTTCCGACCGCGTCAAGCGTCCTGTCGCAGCAGAGTCACCGTCCCGGCACCGAGGGTCACAAGTGCGTACAGCAGCAGGCAGGCGACGGCGGCCACGGGGCTGAGAGGCGGGTCGTCGACGATCCCGGCCACCTCCCACACCAGGTAGGGCACCATCACGGACGAGGCGTCGACGTTCCACGGCTCCGGCAGCATCGGCGTGACGGCCGGGATCCCCCACAGCAGCACGCCCACGACCACGACCGTCACGGCCGTCGACCGCACCGCGAGCCCGAGGCCAAGCCCGGCCAGTCCCGTCACCAGGATCGACAGCACGGCGGCGCTCGCGTACGGCAGCACGTCGCCCAGGCTCTCCCCCGGCGTGATCGGCGGCGGCCTGTCCCCCGCGATCAGCAGGCTCGACCCCGTGCTGAACGCCAGAGCGGCGGCTCCCAGCACCACCGACGCGACGGCGACGAGCACGGTCTTGGCCAGCAGCAGGCGCGTGCGGTCCGGCACGGCCGTCAGCGCGGTGAGCCTCGGGTCGGACGTGGCCACCAGCGCGCCGAGAGCGGCGACGAGGAACTGCACGACCGGCGTGACCACCACGCTGGAGTCGGCGGAGGCGAACCCCGCCCGTTCCGCGGCCGGGGTGGTGTCGTAGTCCTGCACCATCAGGAACGAGATCGCCGCGCCGAACACGAGAACCAGGCCGATGGCCAGCAGGATGCCGTAGGGCGCCCGGACGGTCCGGAGCTTGACCCACTCGGCGGTGAGCGCGTTCGTCACAGTCCCCTCCCCGAGGTGAGCTCCAGGTACGCGTCCTCCAGGGAACCCTTCTCCGTCAACGACTTGATGGACGTCTCCTTGACGAGCTGTCCTCTCGCGACGATCACGACGTGGTCGGCGGTCAGCGCCATCTCGCTCATCAGGTGGCTGGAGACGAAGACCGTGCGGCCCTCGTTCGCGAGGCCCCGCATGAGGTCCCGGATCCAGCGCACGCCCTCGGGGTCGAGGCCGTTGACGGGCTCGTCGAACATCAGCACCCGCGGGTCGCCCAGCAACGCCGCGGCGACGCCGAGCCGTTGCCTCATGCCGAGCGACAGCGCCCGGATCCGCTTGTGCCGCACGCCTCCCAGCCCCACCTGCTCGACCAGCTCGACGGCCCTCTTCCCGGCGATCCCGTTGCTCGCGGCGATCCAGAGCAGGTGGTCGAGCGCCTTGCGGCCGTGGTGGACGGCGGACGGGTCGAGCAGCGCGCCGACGTGCCGCAGCGGGTGCTCCAGCTCCCGGTAGCGACGGCCGTCCACCAGCGCCTCGCCGCCGGTGGGCCGGTCCAGGCCGAGGACCATGCGCATCGTCGTGGACTTGCCGGCGCCGTTCGGGCCGAGGAAGCCCGTCACGAGTCCGGGGTGGACGGTGAACGACAGGTCGTCGACGGCGGTCGTGCCGCCGTACTCCTTGGTCAGGTTCCGCACCTCGATCATGCGACGAAGCCTCGGCCTTCGCGCCTCCGAGCGGATCGGCCCCTGCTCCGATCCCGGGAATCGGACCGTGGTCCGAGGCGTCCGGCCCGTGCGGTCGTTACGGTCGGACCGTGATCACACGACTGCATCTCTACCTGGTCGACGCGGCCGCCGCGGTGGTGATCGGCGTGCTCGTGGGCTACGCGATGGTGGAGCACCAGGAGAAGTCCTGGTGGCTCGTCGTCCCCGGCGCCCTGCTGGTCGCACTGCCCGTGGCAGTCCGCCGGATCTGGCCGGTGCCCGCGCTCGGGGTCACGACGCTCGCGACGGCGGCGGTCGTGGTGGGCCGGGTGCTGCCGCTGCAAGCCCTGGGCGCGCCGATGGGAGCGGTGTGCTTCGCGCTGTACACGGTGGCCGTCGACCGCCCGCGCAGGTGGTCGCTCACCGGTCTCGTGGCCGCCGTGGTCGTGATCTCCGCGATCACCGGCGCGGAACCGGAGAACATCGTGGTCGCCATCGCCGCTCTCAGCGCCGTGTGGGCCATCGGCTACACGACTCGGCTGCGGCGGTCGTTCCTGGACCGCGAGATGACCCAGCGGGCGGAGCAGGCGCTGGCCGGCGAACGCCTGCGCATCGCCCGCGAGCTGCACGACGTGGTGGCGCACAACCTGTCCCTGATCGCGGTGCAGGCGGCCAACGCCGCACACGTGCGCTCACCGGAGCACGCCTACGAGGCGCTGACCGTCATCTCCGAGACCAGCAGGGCGGCGCTGACGGAGATGCGCGGCCTGCTGGGCGTGCTGCGCTCGGACGCCGACCTCGCGCCGTCACCCGGCCTGGACGGACTGGCGGACCTGGCCGACCGCGCGTCACTGGCGGGCGTGCGCGTGTCGTTGGACGTGCGGGGCGACTCCCCCGTGCCGGAGGGCATCGGCCTGTCGGTGTACCGGATCGTGCAGGAGGCGCTGACGAACGTCGTGAAGCACGCGGCACCCGCGTCGTGCACGGTGCTGGTGGACGTGACGCCGTCGTCGGTGCGGGTCGAGGTGTCCGACGACGGTCCCGGTGTGCAGGAGCTCGGCGTGGGACACGGGTTGGTGGGCATGCGGGAACGGGTGGCGGTGTACGGCGGCACGTTCGGCGCCGGACCGGGCACCGGCGGCGGTTTCCGCGTCGAGGCGGAGCTGCCGCACCGATGACGACCGTGCTGATCGCCGACGACCAGGCGTTGCTGCGCGCCAGCTTCCGCCTGCTCGTCGACAACGAACCGGACCTGCACGTCGTCGGGGAGGCCGCGACGGGCGCCGAGGCCGTGGCGCGGGCATCGGTCCTGGAGCCCGACGTGGTGCTGATGGACATCCGCATGCCGGAGATGGACGGCATCGAGGCCACGCGGCTGCTGGACGGGCCGCGCGTGCTGGTGCTGACGACGTTCGACCTCGACGAGTACGTGTTCGGCGCGCTGCGGGCCGGCGCCTCGGGTTTCCTGCTGAAGGACACGCCCCCGGCCGAGCTGCTGGCGGCGATCCGGGTGGTGGCGTCCGGCGAGGCGCTGCTGTCGCCGTCGGTGACACGCCGGCTGATCGGGGAGTTCGTCCGGCGGCCCGGTTCTCCCGCCGTGTCGGGGCTGGAGCGGCTGACGGAGCGGGAACGCGAGGTGCTGCTGCTGGTCGCGCGCGGCCTGTCCAACGCGGAGATCCAGGCCGCGCTGCACGTCAGCCCGGGGACGGTGAAGACGCACATCGGGAACCTGCTGGCGAAGCTGCACGCACGGGACCGCGCGCAGCTGGTGATCGCGGCCTACGAGTCGGGCCTGGTCTAGATCACGGCGTCGCGCAGGAGGTGGCCATTCGCGTCGTACCGGCCACCCGGACCGGTCTTGGAGGTCGAGAGGCTGTGTCCCCGACCCTTCGACGGTGCAGAGGACGAGCCCGCTGTCGATGACCCCCACCTCCACGACGCTCGCCTGACCATCCGCAGGGTGCCGAACCGGTAGCCGGGCGGAAACGCGGAACCGCCCCGGCCGAACAAGGCCGGGGCGGTTGGCGTTCGAAGCGGTCCTACAGGTAGGTGCCGGTGTTCGTGGCCGTGTCGATCGCGCGGCCGGTGTCCTGGTTCTTCCCGGTGACGAGCGTGCGGATGTAGACGATCCGCTCGCCCTTCTTGCCCGAGATGCGCGCCCAGTCGTCCGGGTTCGTCGTGTTCGGCAGGTCCTCGTTCTCGGCGAACTCGTCGAGGATGGCC
>NZ_DASVFL010000175.1:0-2067 GCF_036380075.1 Lentzea sp.
GCGTCCAGGTCGATCGGCTCGATCAGGCCGGTCTGCTCGGCGGGCGTCTCGGGCTCGGTGAAGCCCTCCAGGTCGCCGGAGATCTCGTCGCGCAGGCCGGGGTACTCACCGGTGACGTCGTTGTCGGGCCAGCTGCTCTCCTCGACGGCGATGAACGTCGTCTGCTCGGAGCGCGTGCCCGCGGGCTCGTCCTCCTGCTCGCCGGCCTCGTCGGGGAACGTCTCCTGCTCGTCCTGCGCCCAGACCTCGCGCGGCTGGTAGATGAAGTCGTCGGCCTGCTCGTGGACCTCCGGCGGCGCGGTCGGCAGCGCGTCGCGCCTGCCCACCTCGGCGACGGGCTCGACGGTCGGCACGTACGACGTCTGCTCGGCGGGGAGCTCGGGGTGCTCGTCCTCGAAGTCGGCGGCACCGAGGCCGGACCGCGGCAGGACCGTCGTCATCTCCGCCGGCGTCTCGGCGGGCACCTCGTCCTCGTCCTCGGGCGCCAGGCGCTCGAACAGCGAACGCGGGCGGTCGTCCTCGGCGTCGGCCAGCGCCTTCTGCTCGGCGAGCTGCTCCTCGAAGCGGCGCTGCGCCTCCTCCGGCTCCAGGTACTGGCGGACCGGCGCGGCGACGGGCTCCTCGTGGTGCCGCTCCTCGTGGTGCTGCTCCTCCTCCGCGGGCTCCTCCGGCTCCTCCACGACGGGAGCGGGCGGTGGCGGCAGCGGCACCGGAACGGGCGCCTTCACCGGCTCGCCGAAGTAGGCGGGCGGCTCCGCGTACGGCGCGGGCGCCGGAGGCAGGGCGGGAACAGGCGCGGGCGGCGTCAGCACCTCGTCGGTCAGCGACCGCGGCGGGACCTCGTCCCACTCGTCGACCACGAGGTCGTCGACGTGGCTCTGCGAGGCGACCGGCGGGGCCGCCTTGCGCGCGTCTCGAAGTTGATCTTCGAGGTCGGCCACCTGCTTGCGCGCGGGGCGCACCGTCACCACCCAGGTGAGGACCACCCCCGCGACGAAGGCCAGCAGGCTCCACAGCCAGACCTGCCCGAAGATGTTCACGGGTAAGCCCCTTCTACGACCACACTCCGACCCCACTCACTCGGAAGGGTGAGCACGGCCAAACTACAGTGCCTTTGATGATGCTCCGTCACTACGCCGTTCAGCGCAAACAACCCGGCGAAAGCCCAGCGTAGAGTGGGATTTTGTGCCCCCTCTGACAACCTCTTCGCCAGAAGTTCACACCCAGGGGCGAGGGGTCACCTACGGCGCGCTCGCCTACGTCCTCTGGGGACTGTTCCCGGCGTACTGGCCGCTCCTCGTACCTGCCCAGCCCATCGAGGTGCTCGCACACCGGATCGTCTGGTCGTTCGTCACGCTCGCCATCGCCGTCGCGGTGCTCCGGCGCTGGCGCCCCCTCCTGGAACTGTCCGGCAAGGGCTGGCTCATCGTGACCGCAGCCGCCGTGCTGATCACGGTGAACTGGGGCACGTACATCTACGCGGTCAACAGCAACCACGTCGTCGAATCAGCGCTCGGGTACTTCATCACGCCGTTGGTCAGCGTGGCACTAGGCATGATCTTCCTCAAGGAACGATTGCGTCTCGCTCAGCTGGTCGCGCTCGGTGTGGTGGTCGTCGCTGTGATCGTGCTCACCGTCGACTACGGCAGGCTTCCGACGATCTCGCTCATCCTCGCCTGCTCGTTCGGCGTCTACGGCCTGCTGAAGAAGAAAGTCCCGTTGGACGCCGTGTCCAGCCTCACCGCCGAGAGCGCGGTGATCGCCCCGATCGCGCTCGTGTACCTGCTCACCCTCGGCAGCGCGAACACGTTCACGGGTGAGGGCACCGGCCACACGCTGCTGCTCCTCAGCACCGGCATCGTGACCGTCATCCCGCTGCTGCTGTTCGGTGCGGGCGCGCGGCTGATCCCGCTGACCACCATGGGAATGCTCCAGTACCTCGCGCCGATCCTGCAGTTCGCGTGGGGCGTGTTCGTGGTGCACGAACCGATGCCCGCCAGCCGGTGGACCGGGTTCGCCCTGGTGTGGCTGGCCCTGGCGATCTTCATCGCCGACGCGCTGCGGGAC